>DATLYW010000040.1 GCA_035574315.1 Candidatus Zixiibacteriota bacterium | reverse complement strand
GATCCCCAAAAAGCCGGTCCGGTAGGTGAACGTCGGCAGCGCCGCCGCCGCCGCCGTCGCCTCCTTCTTCAGCTCCATCTGCTCCGCCTTGAGACGGCCTAGCTCCTGCTCCAGGGCCTTGATCCGGTCGTCCACCCCTTGCGCTCTCGCTGGCGCTGCCGCCAGCGAGGATAAAGCGAGCAGCGCGATGAGAGCGCTGAAAGGAAATAGTCTGGCTTTCATCCTTTTCCTCCTTTGTTGTTTGCTTGCCAATTCTTTCAACGCATGACCTATGTCTAAAGTTCTACTGTTTTGGTCAATAACCCGCGTGTACGAGCTTTTCGCACGCTATTTTTAGGACTAAAGACATAGGACTTTTAAACTATCGAACTATGATGTGTCAAGGGAAAAATCGAAAGTTTCTTTGGAAGCTCAACAGGCGCCAGATATAGTGGCACTTCCGTAAACCGGACACTTTTAGTAGTGAATTCAGTCCTCGAGTGCCGTAACAACTTGAAAGAAATGGCGAATCTGTCACACTGCGCTCCGAATGAAGTGGAGGCAGGAGATTGCAGGGGATTATGGATTCCCACGCGCGAAAGAAAATGGAAGCCGGCGCGCGTGGTTTCGAAGAACAGCGCGAGCCGGAGTCATGACTCGACAAATTGCCCTGCTTGTCTTCCTTTCTTTTTTCTCGGCGGCATGCGCCCCGCAGATCTTTGAAATCACCTCTCAGGAAGGCCCGCCCGGAACCAACGTCGGCCTTTCAATGCGCTACCTGGTCGGCTGGCCGCGGGTGGAGATAGGCGGAAGAAGCATGGATTACTACCAGCTCAAGCTATCCGCCACCCGTCCAGACAGGAAAGATGTGCCCGCGGAAGAGCTGGTCTGGATCGAGGATAAACGGCTGGAGTTTACCGTTCCCGATCTTGCGCCGGGGAACTACGTTGTAACGGTACATGACGACAAAGGGCCCCCGGGAGACCCTGTCTACTCTTTCCTGGAAACCGCTGCCTATCTCGCGTTTCCCCCGGTTTGGCCTTTCGTCATTCGCTCCAATCAGGTTCAGTTCGAGTTCCGTGTTCTGCCGCCGAAATAACGTCTGGTATTCCGCCTCCGGCGCCTTTGTGCCGCAGCGGGAGGCCGAACCCAGGCAAGCTGCGGCCAGAACTCAGGCGTCGCGTTGAGGAAAAACAGGTGGCCCGCCCCGTAAGAACACGCGCAGGAGTCGTCGAGCCGGAGATGCCGGAAGGGCCAAATCCTTCCCGGATTAACCTTGACTCTGCGTCGCGATGGCGTATATGATCCCCAGCGTTATGAAATCGGCATCGATCGCGTTGCTGTTCGCCACGCTCGCGGCAGGTTGCTCGTCGATTTCCCTTCCGTCGGTGCCGTGGTCCAAGTCACCCCCTCCGCCGGACCCGACAGCGGAGGCTCTCTTTCAGGAGGGCAACCGCTACTACAACGAAAAGCGCTACGTGCGAGCCCTGGATGCCTGGCAAAAGCTCAAAAGCGAGCACCCCTTCAGCCCGCTCCTCACCGAGACCGAGCTCAAGATCGCCGACGCCTACTATCTCAACAAGCAGTACCCCGAAGCGACCGCCGCGTTCAAGGAATTCCAGAGCATGCACCCCTTGAACGAAAATATCCCTTTCGTGCTTTACCGGCTCGGACAGATTCATTTCGACCAGTTTACCTCGACTGACCGGGACCAGAAGAATACCGAGATCGCGAAAACTTACTTCGAGAAGGTCATCGCGGATCACCCGAGATCGCCGTACGCCGCCGAAGCAAAGCTCAAGCTCGCCAAAGCCGTCGAGTACCTGGCCGAGCACCAGTTCAACGTGGCGTTTTTTTACTTTCAACAGGAAAAATACCCGGCTGCCGTGGACCGCTTCGAGGAAATTGTACGCAAATACCCCAATACGCCGACCGCGGTGAAAAGCCTGTTTTATCTCGGCGAAAGCTACCGCAAGGAGAAGAACGCGGTCAAAGCCACGCTCGCTTACGAGGCGTTGCTGCAGCACTATCCTGAAAGTCAGTGGGCAGGTGAAGCGAAGGTCCAGCTGGCGCAGATCGAGAAAGAAAGACACGACCCGCTCGCGCTTTTGTTGATGCGCGACCGTCGCCCGACCGCTCAGCCCTCGAGCAACGGCGCCGACTCGGCCGTCGCCAAGCTCAAGGATCTGAACCTCGTCGCCAAGAAAGAGGTCGTTTACGAGGAGCCCGGTGCGGAAAAAAGCCTCTTCCGCCGAGTCGTCGACAAGATCAACCCGTTTTCCTCTTCGGGAACCGACAAACCGGCAAGCAAGCAACCGGAGACCGGTATCGAGATGTTGACGGCCAAGAAAGCTGCGGAAAAGGAGGCATCTCCGGGCTGGTTCGCATGGCTGAACCCCTTCTCCGGCCGCAGCGCGCCCGGGGAAAGCGCGGTGAGCTCGAAAAGCGACGTGGTCGGGCAGATCGACCGATCCCTGAAAGCGGCGGGCACTGACCCGGTATCGGAAACCGCGGCGCTCGAGGCCCCGGCCGCGAATCTGCCCCCGGTCGATGCCCCTGAGTCAGTGAAAGTGGAGCCGACGAAGCTGTTGAGTAACATCGACCGGCGCCTGGAAGAAGCCGGCAAGAACCCGGCGGTGTTACCGCCGCCCCCTGAGATTGCGGAAGCCCTCAAAAACCCGGCCGTGGCTCAGGCCGCCATCGCAAAGACGACGGCAAAGGCCCAGCCTTCGGAAAGTCCCGTCACCAGCGGCCTCCTTGCCAATATCGACGAGAAGCTCAAGTCGCGCGGACTGGATCCCGACAAGGCGGCGGGTGCTTCCCCGGACGTGGGCACAGGCCCGCGGGAAGTGCCCGTACCTAAAAAAATCGAGCTCGAGCCCAAGCTCAATATCGAAAAAGGACCGCTTTTCCTGAACCCGGCGGAGATTTCCGTTCCGGAAAAGGCCGCCTCGGGGGACGGAGAGAAAAAGGACCCTCAGGCTGAGACCGCGCCGGCGGCGCCGGCAGGGCGGGAAATACCCCGCTTCGTCGTGCGCGGGCCTTCGCAACCCCGGGAGACGGACACAAACCCGGCCAAAGGCGCGAGAACGTCCCTGCCCGCCAGCGACGATGAGCCCAAATCGGCTCTGGAGCAGTTCCGCTCCGACATGGAAACCATCGGTAAGGCCCTCAATCCGTTTGCCTGGTAGAGCCTCGGAGCCGCTTACGGCGCTTTCCTGAGTTCAGAGTCCACCGCCAGCTCCGGCGCGACGGCAGTTTTTCCTTCCCGGGCGCGGGAGCCCCCGAGCCGTGCTGCAATCCAACCGGGAAGCGCAACCAGCCACCCCTGCGCCTGTTCGAGGTACAGGTAGACCACCGGCGTGATGTAAAGCGTCAGGATCTGCGAGACGACGAGACCGCCGACGACGGCAACGCCCAGCGGCTGGCGCGCCTCGCCGCCGGCGCCCAACCCGATCGCGATCGGTACCGCTCCCACGATGGCGGCCATCGTGGTCATCATGATCGGGCGGAACCGGACGAGCGCCCCTTCGTAAATGGCCTGCGCCGGGCTCTTGCCTTCGTTGCGCTGCCCCTCGAGGGCGAAATCGATCATCATGATCGCGTTCTTCTTGACGATGCCGATGAGCATGATCAGGCCGACGAACGCGTAGATGCTGAGATCCATGCCGAGCGCGAAGAGCGCGATCAGCGCGCCGAGGCCGGCGGACGGCAGCCCGGAGAGGATCGTCAGGGGGTGGATGAAGCTCTCATAGAGGATGCCGAGCACGAGATAAACGACGAAGACCGCCAGCGCCAGCAGCAGCCAGAGGCTTTTGATCGACGACTGGAACTCCTGCGCGGTGCCCTGGAAGTTCGTGTTGATCGTGGCCGGGAGGTTTTCCCGGGCCAGGCGGTTCACGAGATCGACGGCGTCGCCCAGCGCCACGCCTTCTCTCAGGTTGAACGAGAACGTCACCGACGGAAGCTGGCCCGAGTGGTTGACCGACAGCGGCCCCGCGGAGTACTGCAGGGTCGCGAGCGAGCCCAGCGGGATCATCGGCTGCGCGGAAGCGATCTGCCCGGTGGTCGAGCGGATGTACAGCATGGAGAGGGCCGAGGGATCCTTCTGAAATTTCGGATCGATCTCGACGATCACCTGGTACTGGTTGTTCGGCGTGTTGATCGTGGAGACCTGGCGGGTGGCGTAGGCGTTCCAGAACGCCTCCTCGATCTGCCGCGCGGAGATGCCCTGCGCGGTGATTCCCATGGTCGCGGCCCTGTCCCGATCGATCACGACCTTCAGCTGGGGATTCTTGAGCTGAAGGTCGCTTGCGACGTCCCTCAATTCCGGCAGCGCCTTGAGCCTCTCCTCGAACAGCGCCGCGTGGCGGTAGAGCTCCCGGGCATCGGGGCTCTGGAGCGTGAACTGGTAGAGGCTGCGGCTGAGGCGTCCCCCGACGCGGATCACCGGCGGGTTCTGCAGCGAGACCCTGACGCCCGGGACGCGCGACAGCTTCGGCCTGAGCTCCCGGATGATCTCGTCCGCGGAAAGGGGCCGGCAGCGCCTGATCCAGAAACCCGAGCAGACGTCCGGCCTTTCCGACCTGGGCTTGAGCTTGATGAAGATGCGGCCCGTGTTCCCCGTCAGCGACGACCCTCCAACGCCGACGCTCGAGAAGAAGGATTCGACGTTCGGGTCCCGGCCGACGATTCCCGCCAGCTCCTGCTGGTACTGAACCATCTGCTCGAACGCCACCCCCTGGGCCCCCTCCGTGTTGATGAGGATCTGCCCGGTGTCCTCGCTCGGGATGAATCCTTTGGGCACCAGCCCGAACAGGTGAATCGTGGCGAGCAGCACCACAACCGATGTCACCATGGTGGTGACGTGGTGCCGCATCACCCAGCGCAGGCTCGCCTCGTAGCCGCGATTCATGCCCTCCAGGCAGCGGCCCAGGAACGCGTAGAGCCGCCCGTGGCCGCGTCCCTTCTCCGGCTTGAGGTAGCGGCTGCAGAGCATCGGCGTCAGGCTCAGCGAGATGAACCCCGAGACGAGGATGGCCACGCAGATCGTCACCGCGAACTCCCGCAGCAGCCTTCCGAGCATCCCGGTCATGAACAGCACCGGGATGAAGGCCGCCACCAGCGAGAGGGTCATCGAAACGATGGTAAAGCCGATCTCCTTCGCGCCGTTGACCGCCGCCTCGTAGGGGGGCTCTCCCTCCTCCACGTGGCGCACGATGTTCTCCAGGACCACGATCGCGTCGTCGACGACGAAGCCGACCGCCAGGGTGAGCGCCATCAGCGAGAGGTTGTTGAGGCTGTAGCCGAGCAGGTACATGACCGCGAAGGTTCCCACGATCGACATCGGCAGGGCGAGGCTCGGGATGATCGTGGCCGAGGCGTTGCGGAGAAACAGGAAAATCACCAGGACGACGAGCACGATGGTTCCCGCCAGCGTCAGCTGGACGTCGTGCACCGATTCGCGGATCGACTGCGTCCGGTCGAAAAAGACTTCGAGACTCACCGATTCCGGGATTTGCGCGCGCAGGCCCGGAAGAATCGCCTTGATGGCATCCACGACCTCGACGACGTTGGCGCCCGGTTGACGCTGCACGCCCAGAATAACCGCGCGCCTGTTGTTGAACCAGCTGGCGACCCTGGTGTTTTCGACGCTGTCGACGGCCCGGCCCAGGTCGCGAATGCGGACCGGCGCGCCGTTGCGGTAGGTGACGACCATCGGGCCGTACGCCTCCGCGTTGGTGAGCTGCGCGTCCGACACCAGGGTATACGCCCGGGTGGGAGCATCGAGCGTTCCCACCGGCAGGTCGACGTTGCCGCGCTGCACCGCGCTCACGACGTCGTCGATGCCGATCTGGCGGGCGGCGAGCCGGGCGGGATCCAGCTGGATGCGGACGGCGTATTTCTGCGAGCCGAAGACGTCGACCTGCGCCACGCCGCTCACCATCGAGATGCGCTGAGCGAGGATGGTTTCCGCGAATTCGTTGACCTGCCAGAGCGGCAGCGTTTCCGACGTGAGGGCCAAGAGCAGAATGGAGAGATTGGCCGGGTTGACCTTTCGATACGAGGGGGGGTTGGGCATGTTCTGCGGCAGATCGCGCGCCGATCGCGCGATCATCGACTGGACGTCCTGCGCGGCCGCGTCGATGTTGCGGCTCAAGTTGAACTGAAGCGTGATCTGGGTGCGCCCCAGAGTGCTCGTCGAGCTCATGGAATCGAGCCCGGCGATCGTCGAGAAGTTCTTTTCGAGCGGCGTCGCCACCGCCGACGCCATCGTCTCCGGGCTGGCGCCGGGCAGGTTCGCGGTCACCGTGATCGTCGGAAAATCCACGGTCGGGAGATCGCTCACCGGCAGCGACCGGTAGCCCATCGCCCCGAAAATGAGGATGCCGAGCATCACCAGCGTGGTGGTGACCGGCCGGCGGATGAAAAGCCCCGACATGTTCACGATGGGTTGCCCTGCTCCCCCCTGGCGCCGCCCCGCCCGCCCGTCAGCGTCTTGATCTCCACCCGCGATCCGGGACCGAGGAGAAATTGTCCTTCGCGGACCACCGTCTCTCCGGCCCGCACCCCCTCCCCGATCACCGACTCGCCCTCCTGAGTACGCTCGACGGTCACGCGCCGGACCTCGACGGTCTTGTCCGGCTTGATGACGAAGACGTGCTGCCCTTCCGGCCCCGCCTGAATCGCTTCGGACGGCAGCACGATCGCGTCACTCTCGATACCGAGGATGAGCGCGACGTCGACGAACTGGCCGGGCCAGAGCCGCCGCTCGGCGTTCTTGAACTCGGCCTTGAGCTTGACCGTGCCGGTCGTGCGGTCGACCGCGTTGTCCACGAACACCAGCACTCCCCGTTCCGGCCTCCCGCCGTCCGCCGGAAACCGGGCCTCCACCGCGAGTTTCCCCGCCGCCATGCCGCGGCGGATCGGGATCAGGTGCTGCTCGGGAACGGAAAACGTCACGTTCACCGGCGCCACCTGATTGATGATGACCAGCGGGGTCCCGTCGTTGACGCGGACCAGATTGCCCTCGTGGACCAGGAGACTGCCGAGCTGCCCGTCGATCGGCGCGTAGATGTAGCAGTAGCTGAGCTGGACTTTGGCGTTCTCGACCGCGGCCTGGTCCGCCTGCACGACCGCCTCCGCGGCGTCCGCGTTGGCGCGGATCTGATCGTATTGTTCCTGGGAGACGTACTGCTTTTTTACCAGCTCGGCATATCGCCGCGCCTGCTCGCGGGCGTTGTGCAGCTGGGCCATATCGCGCGCCAGCGCCGCTTCCGCCTGCTTGAGGGCGGCCTCGAAGGGGCGGGGATCGATCACGAACAGCAACTGTCCTTTCCGGACGCTTTGCCCCTCCGTGAAATGCGCCTTGGTGAGGACGCCGGTCACCTGGCTCTTGACGGCGACGGTGGCGTACGCTTCGACGTTGCCGACGGCCCGGATCTGAACCGGCACCGGCTTGCGGACCGCGATGGCGGCCAGAACCGGGATCGCTTCCCGCGAGCGCGCCCCGGAACCCCGCCTTCCGGGGGCCCCGTCCTGGTTTCCGCTCCTGGGCTGGGATTTGGTCAGCGACCAGCCCGAAAACTGCTGGAACCCGGCAAAGCCGCCGACCACGAGAAGCAGCGCCGCGATCCAGAGAGACCGCCTCATAGCGGGGCCGCCTCGCGACTTGCCCGTCCGCTCCCGGCAAGGCGCCCCTCGGGCGTGCTCCGCCGGGCGACGGCGTTACTGGCCGATGGCTCGAGCGAGCTGGGCTTCGGCGATCTTGTATTCATAGAGCGTCCGAACATAGTTCGTCTGGGCGTCGGTGTAAAGCGTCTGCGCGTCGGTCACCTCGATGATCGAGCCGACCCCGACCTGGTAGCGGCCGTTGGCCAGATCCAGGTTTTCCTTGGCCGCCAGCGCCGCCGCCTCGTTCGCCTTGATCCGCTCCGCCAGCTCGACGAGTCTAAGATAGCTCTGCTCGACTTCCAGAGCAACTTGCTGTTTTTGCTGCTCCTCCTGCGAGACGATCACGTGATAGTTGCGCAGCGTTTCCTCGACGCGGTACGTCGTGCGAAAGCCGTCGAAGATCGGAATGTTGAAGCTCAGCTGAACCGACCACGCGGGCTGCAGGGGAAACGTGTTCCTGCCGTTGTCGCTCGAATGCCTGCGACCGTAGCTCGCGTCGAAAACGAGATCCGGAAGGTGGCCGCGGCGCGCGGTCGCGAGGTTCTGGTCCTGAGCGCGCCGCTGGGCTTCGAAGCTTTTCAGCTCCGGGCGCGAGGCATAGGCGAGCTCCCGGGCCTGCTCGAGCGTGAACGGGATCGGCGTCATGGTCACGTCCTCCACGAGCGGCCGCTCCGCCAGCTCGCGCACGCCCAGCGCGTTCTTGAGCGTCACCCAGGCGACCTTGACCGCGTTTTGCGCCGTGATCAGGTCCGCCTGGGCGTTGTACAGGTTGGACTCCGCGCGCACGACGTCGATCCGGGGACGCGTCCCCACGTCGTAAAAGCCGCGCGCCTGGCGCACCAGCAATTCCCGGCTCCTGACGGTCTCTTCGCGCACGCGGACGATGGCGCGCAAGCCAAGATAGTTGAAATAGGCCTGCTTCACCCCGAAAACCACGCTGTCGACGGCCGTGCGGTAGTTGTGCAGCGTCGCCGCGCGCGTTTCGCGCGCCGCCTGCACCGCCCCCTCGCGCTTGCCGAAATTGTAGAGCGTCATGCTGAGATTGCCGAGGCTGGCGTACGACTCGGTGGCGCGAGACTCCGTGGCGCCCTGGCTGGTTTCGTACTGGTTGCTCAGGCTGAGCGTCGGGTAGTAAGCGGCCAGCTGCTGGCCGAGGACCGCCTCCTGTGCCGCGATACGCTCGCGCGCCGCCTTGATCGCCGGATGGTGGTCGTAGGCGATCTGCAGCGCCTCGTCGAGCGTCAACACGCCGGCGGGCTGCGCCTGCCTGGACAAATCCATCTGCACCGCGGGCTGAGTCGGGACATCCGCCGCCCGGGCCGCGCCCGCGGCAAGCGCGACGGCGAGCACGATCCATCGGCAACGGAGCCTTCCTGGCTGCAAGTCTAACCGGTTGCGCCGACACGTCATAAAAAACCCTCCTTGCTCGTGGCCCGCAGATTATAGTCCAGCCGACGTCAATGCGAAATCGCGACGGCGGTGCTTCGCGCAGAGAAGCCATCGCGGCTTCGGCAGAGCCGAGGTCAGGGCGGGTCCTACACCACGAAGAGATCGGGATCGAAGGAACGAAAGGAATGGTTTCGGCAAAAGAAGACACCATCCCTTCGCGACCTTGGTCTGCTTCGCGGTCGGCATGTTCCGCGCGTCCGTCTAAGGACGCGCGCCATCGACGCGGGAGGTTCCCTCTTTGCGGCGGAGGGACAATGAACGAGGGCGCGTCACGGCAGCACGGCGAAGATCCTGAGCGGGGCGCCGCTCCCTCCTTCGATCTTCATGGGGATGGCGAAAATGGTCGCGCCTCGCGCGGGGAGCCGCTCCAGCGACGCCACGTTTTCGAAGATCGGAACGTTGGCCTGACCGAGGACTCGATGAACGGCGAAATCGCGCGAGGGGCCGTGATCGATGCTCGGCGTGTCGATCCCCACCGCTTTGATCCTCCGTTCGCGCACGAGAAGCTCGGCCGCTTCCCTGCCGAGTCCCGGAAAATGAAGCCCCGCGGCGTCTCCCGGCTCCTTCGATCCGAAGTAGCGCTCGCGGTCGCCCCAATACCGCCCCCAGCCCGTCCGGATCAACAGGATCGCTCCTTCAGGCAGGCGGCCGTGTCGCTTTTCCCAGGAACGAACGTCGGCTGCGGTCACGAGGTAGTCCGGGTCCTTTTCGGTCTTGGCCCGCACATCGAGCACGGCGCCCGGCCCGATCAGCCTCCCCAGCGGGATCTGCCCGGTCGTCCATCGCCCCTCCGCGAAGTGAAACGGCGCATCGAGGTGCGTCCCGGCGTGCTCCGAGCCGGAGTAGTCGTAGGAGGCGTACCAGAACCCCTGCGGCGTGCGCCCCTCCGCTACCCGCTCCAGCCTGAACGGCTTCGCCGTCGGCCAGTGCAGTGTCTTCTCGCCGAAGCCGTACGTGAGATCGACGATTTTGCGCTCGTCGATCGCGCGAGCCGTGGCCGCCGACAACAAGCACCCGAGCGCGACAACGACCGCCAGTCTCATGGGTCCCTCCGACGGACGCGTTTCGGGGCGGCGCTAGCGGCTGCCCCTCACGGCGTCCAGCTGCCTTCTCGCGTCGGTGAAGCCGGGATTGATCCTGAGGGCCGCCTCCAGCTCTTTTTCTGCTTCCCGATAGCGGCCCGCTTCGGCCAGTGTCCTGCCCAGCTCGTAGTGCGCCACCTCGTCATCGGGGCAGAGCGCCAAACCCTCGCGGTAAAGGGCGATCGCCTTGTCGCGATCGGCGGCCGCCTGCGCCTTTTCGAAATAGTCGGTGAACGCGCGCGAGCAGTCGCGCCTCTTCCGCTCCTCGGCCTCCTGCGCTGCGAGCAGTTTTTGAATCTCTTCGCGCTGCCGGGCGATCTCGATCTCCTGCTGTCGGATCTGCTCCGCCTGCTTTTCGAGAATCTCGGAGTTGCAGCCCGCCAGCCAGGCCGCGAAAAAAAAGCAAGCGGCCGCCGCGGCCGTGTTCAGCCGGGCCGTCGCCAGGTTGACCGAGGTCCTCCTCATCCCTTCTTGCTTTATGGCCTTACCCCGGCTGCTCACCCGCCTGCAGGGCGAAGAAGATCTTCTCCGCTTTGATCGGCAGATCCTTGATGCGCACCCCGACGGCGTCGAAGACCGCGTTGGCCACCGCCGGAGCGACCGGAATCAGAGCGCTTTCCCCGATGCCTTTCGCGCCGAACGGCCCGTTGGGATGCGGCGTCTCGACGCAGACCGTTTCCAGTTCCGCGGGCATGTCCGCGAGCGACGGCAGCACGTAGTCGACCAGATTCGGATTGACGAGCTGGCCGTTATCGTAGGCGATCTCCTCGAACAGCGCCTGGCCGATGCCGGTGATCGCGGCTCCCGCAAGCTGCTGGCGGCAGCCGAGCGGATTGAGCGCCCTGCCCACGTCGACCGCGGTGGCGTACTTGAGCAGCCGCACCTTTCCGGTCTCCACGTCCACCTCGACCTCCGCGGCGCCGGCCGCCAGGAACCAGAATGCGGAGGTGCTCTTTTCGCCGCGCTCGTCCTTGACCGAGGTCCTGACCTCGCCCCGCCCGACGAGCGTCCCGCCGCGCATGCCGAAGCGCTTGAACATCACGTCGGCGTACTCGAGCACGGTCTCCGCGGCCCGGATCTTTCCGCCGTCGAAGCGGACCTGCTCCGGCGGGACGCCGTATTCCTCCACCACCGCGCGCTCAAGCTGGGCGAGAACGTCCCGGGCCGCGAGCTGCACCGCCTTTCCCATGTGGAATGTCGAGCGGCTCGACGAGGTGGTGAGGTCATAGGGCACCACGTCGGTATCGACGCCGAGCACCTGGACCTTCTCGAGCGGAATTCCCAGCTCCGCCCCCGCGATCTGCGCCAGAACCGTCTCCGAGCCCTGCCCCATTTCGACCGTTCCCGCGTAGATCGACAGGCTTCCGTCCTCGTTGAGCTTGACGACCGCCGAGGAGATCGAGGGGGTGATTGTCGCCTTGATCATGCAGGCGAGACCCCTGCCCCGCCGCAGCGGTCCCGCCTGCGCCTGGCGCGGCTCGTCCCAGCCGACCGCCTGCGCCGCCGCGTCGACGCACGGGCGAAGCCCGATGCTCCGCAGCGTTTCCCCGGTCACGAACCGGTCTCCCTCCTCGTAGCCGTTCTTGCGCCGGATCTCCCGGGGATCGATCCCGAGCGCCGCAGCGATGATATCCATCTGCGACTCGACCGCCCAGGCGGACTGCGAGACCCCGAACCCCCGGAAGGCTCCGGCGGGCGGCTTGTTGGTGTAGACCGAGTAGGAGTCGATCCTCAGGTTCGGAATTCGATAGGGCCCGGCCGCCGTGTAACCGGACTTCTTGGCGACCCGAGGCCCGATCTCGGCGTAGGCCCCGGTATCGAGGTGGATCTCGCACTCCCGCGCCACCAGCGTTCCGTCGTTCTTCACCCCCGTCTTCATGCGGATGGCGGCGCCGTGCTTCGTGATCGTGTAGAACACCTCTTCGCGCGACAAAAGCACCCGCACCGGGCGGCCCGCCTTGAGCGCCAGAGCAACCGTGATCGGCTCGACCTTGGGATAGACCTTGCCCCCGTAGCCGCCGCCGAGATAGGGCACGATCACCCGGACGCGAGAGACCGGAACCTTGAAGATGCCCGCCAGCTGCGTGCGCACGACGAACGGATTCTGCGTGGTCGCCCAGACCGTGATCCGGCCCCCCGGCTCCACCGAAGCGATGCAGGCGTGGGTTTCCAGAAAGGCGTGCTGGGTGGCGGGCAGGGTGAAAACGTCTTCGAAGATCCGGTCCGACTCCGCGAAGCCCCGCTCGACGTCGCCCTGCTCCAGCTTGAAGTGCGTGCAGACGTTGGTTCCCGCCACGGGCCGGATCTCGGCGAGATCGGCGAACCCCGACTCGGGAATACGGATCGACTCGTGGACGAGCACGGCGCCCGGCCGCAGCGCCTCGCGGACGTCGAGCACTGCGGGAAGCTCCTCGTACTCCACGTCGATCAGGCCGAGCGCCTCCTCGGCCGCGTCCTCGCTCACCGCGGCGACGGCGGCCACCGGGTCGCCGACGTGGCGGACCTTTTCCACCGCCACGATGGTCTGATCCTTGAAGACCGGCCCGTAATAGGGCTCGATCCCCTCGTCGTGGGCGATATCGTCGCGCGTCAGCACCGCCACCACCCCGGGATGGCTGCGGGCGCGCGCGGCGTCGATGCGCCGGATGCGCGCGTGGGGCAGGGGGCTGCGCAGTATTTTCCCGTGGCACATCCCCGCCACGGTCATGTCCGCCAGGTAGCGGGCCTGTCCCGTGACCTTGGTTTCGTAATCGAGACGGCGAAAGCTTTTCCCGATTTCCGGCGGTTCCATCGTGTTCTCGTGGCTACCGGCCCGCCGCGCTCCTGACCGCCTGCAGGATCTCCCGGTAGCAGCCGCAGCGGCAGAAATTTCCCGCGAGGTAGTCCCGAATCTCCTGATCGGTCGGGCGCGGCTGCTCGTCGAGCAGCGCCTTGGCCGTAAGAATGAATCCCGGCGTGCAGTAGCCGCACTGCAGCGCGCCGTGCTCCATGAACGCCCGCTGGAGCGGGTGCAGGCCGCCTTCACCCGCCAGCCCTTCGATCGTGAGCAGCTCCCCGCCGTCGGCGTCGACGGCGAGAACCGAGCAGGCGCTCACCGCCTTGCCGTCCAGCAGCACCGTGCAGGCGCCGCACACCTGAATGTCGCATCCCAGCTTGGCGCCGGTGAGCGAGAACCGCTCCCGCACCAGCTCGAGCAGCGTCGTCCGCGGCTCGACCTCGGCGCTCCGTTCGATCCCGTTCACCTTGACGGCGATGGTCTTTTTCATCTCGCTTCCCGGCCTGGCGGCGGCCGCGCTCACGCAGCCCCGAGAGCCTGCTCCCAGGCTTTCGCCGCCGCCCTTCGGACGAGCGTGCGCACCATGGCGCGCTTGTATTCTTCGGAGCCCCGGAGATCGCCGACGGGGCTGCATTCCCGGGACGCGGCCTCGCCCGCCCGCTCCGCCAGCTCCTGGCTGAATTCCTTTCCGGCCAGGAGCGCCTCCGCCCCGCGCGCCCGCGACGGAACCGGGCCGACGCAACCGAGCACCACGCGCGCGTCCGCGCAGGCGTCCCGGTCGGCTTGCAGCCGGATGCGGACCGCGACCCCCACCGAGGGCTTGTCCACGACCGAGCTGCTGGAAAAACGAACGTAGCAAACGCCCGAGCGGGCGGGCGGCGGAGGCAGCACCACTTTCGTGAGGATCTCGTCCTCTTGCAGGCTCGTCTGGTAGAAGTCGACGAACAGCTCCTCGACCGGGATCGCCCGCATCCCGCCGGGCCCCGCGATCTCGACCCGGCCTTCCAGCGCGATGAAGATCTGGGAGAGATCGGTCAGAGGCTCCCCCGAGGCGAGATTGCCTCCGACGGTCCCGACGTTACGCACCCGGATGTTGGCGACTTCCCTCTCGGCCTCGGCGAGCACGGGAAAATGGCGCCGCACGACCGCCGAGGTCTCGATTTCGCGATGCGTCACCAGCGCTCCGATCACCAGCCCGCTCTCAGCGTCGAACCGGATCTCCCTCAGGCCGGCGATCTTTTTGATGTTCACCAAGACCCTGGGCCGATAAAGGCCCTGCTTCATCAAGATCGTGAGGTGAGCGCCGCCGGCGTAAACCCTGGCTTCGCCGCGGTGCTGGCGAAGCAGCCCGCAGGCTTCTTCGACGCTGCCTGGTTCCAGATAATCGAAGCTTCTCACGGCTTCTCTCGAGCCGGCTGCGCCCCCTGGATTTCGGGCTCCGGAGGGGAACCGTTTGCACGAAGCGACGGCGGCTGAAGGGCTCGAACGATCGTCACCTCGAACGACGAGCGCTTGAAGTCAAATATATTTCACCCTGTCCACCCCGGGAATCTCGACCTTCTCGAAGCGCCAGCGGTCGGCAAGCGGCGCGGTCGCGTCGATCCCCCACGCGGCGGTAACGCGCGGCGCCGGGACGGACGGATCGAGGGTCGAGCAGGCGATCCGGGGAACGACGATGATGTCCCTGTCCGGCTGCATCCGCGTGCTGAGCGCCCATTCGACCTCGAGCGGATTGGCGACGTCGATGTCGTCGTCCACGACCGTCACCTGCTTCAGCCCGATGCCGAGAGCCAGCAGCGCCAGAATCAGGTTGCGCCCCTCTTCCTGGCTGCGCTTCTTGATCGAGACCACCGCGTGGTGGCGAAAGGTCCCGCCGGGCGTCATGTGGACGGCCCGCACCTCCGGGACGATCTTTTTCGCTTCCCGGTAGACCACCGCCGCGTTGGCGTACTCGATCAGCGTGTGGTTCTCCGTCACCGGCATTCCCGTGAGCGCGGTCTGATAGATCGGTTGCTCGCGCATCGTGATCGCCGTGACCTTCAGCACCGGCGCCTGCTTCGCCTCGCTGTAGCAGCCCGGGTATTCGCCGTAGGGGCCGTCGGCGACGCGCTCCCCCGGAACCGTGACGCCCTCGATGACGATTTCGGCGCGCGCCGGAACCTCGACATCGATCGTCTCGCAACGCACCAGCTCCACCGGCGCGCCGCGCAGCCCGCCCGCGATATGGTACTCGTCGATCCCGTAGGGTACCTTGGCCTGCGAGCCGATGACGATCGCCGGCTCGACGCCGATCGCCGTCGCCACCTCCAGGCCGCGCCCCTGTTCTTCCGCCATCAGGATCATGCGCCCGAGATGGTGGTCGGGGGGAGCCCAGAGCGAAAGCCGGTCTTTTCCGAGGACCAGCATGCGGTGGATGGAAAGGTTGCGCACCCCGGTATGCGGGTCTTTGCCGACCTGCACGCCGATGGTGATGTAGGGGCCGCAATCCTTGCCCGCGTGGGTGACGACCGGAAGCCTGGCGAGGTCGATCTGATCCCCGCTCCAGCGGATCTCCTTGACCGGGCCCGTCCTGGCGATTTCCGGCGGGATCCTTTTTTCCTCGAGCGCAAGGTAGCGCTCGAGCAGCTCGTTTTCCGCCACGCCCAGTCCCAGCGCGACCAGCCTGCGCGTGGCGAAGAGCCCGCCCAGGACCCGCCAGCCCGGGAACCCCTTGACGTTCTCGAAAAGCAGGGCCGGCCCGCCGATGTCGGAAGTCTTGCGCACCCCGGCGGCGATTTCGTACTTGACGTCGACCGGCTCCTTGACCCGGAGCAGCTGCCCCCGGGTTTCCAGATGATCGAGGTACGCTCTCAGGTCTTCGAACACTGGCCGTCCCCGCGGCGCGATCGCCGGCGCTGCATCGTTCATATCAACGAAACGGCTGCGACTTCAACCGCAGCAGAGGCAGCACGTCGGTCATGAAGCGCTCGACCTGCCCGATCTGGTTCGGCGAGGTGAAGCGCAGCACCGGGGTGGTGATTCCCATCTCGATCCACCCCTGGATCATGCGGGCGCACTCTTCCGGCGGCCCGTGCGCCAGCCAGATCCGCAGGAGCTCCTCCGGAGGATAGCCCGGGCCGTAGTAGCGGTCGAAATAGCTCTGCGATTCCGCGCGGGCGGCGCGGCGATCGTCGTTGATGTTCACCATGCCATGGATCGCGACCTCGAAGGCGCCGAGATCCCTGCCCTGCTCGGCGGCGAACCTTTCGATCAGCTCCAGCCGGGCGCGCAATTCGTCGGCCGGTACCGCCATGGTGATGAAACCGTCGGCGAGCGTCGCCACCCGCTTCATTGCGATCTCGACGCCGCGGTCGCCGACCCGTTTGCGATCCGGCGTCACCGCGATCCAGATCGGGCAGGGCTTCTGAACCGGCTGCGGCGCGATGCGGCATCCCTCGAGGGTGTAGTATTTGCCCCGGTGAAAAACCTCCTCGTTGTTCCAAAGGCGCCGAAGCAGCCGGATCCCCTCGGTCAACCTGCCGACCCGCTCGTCGGCGCGCGCGCCAAACGCCCTCATCTCGCCTTCGTGGCCGCCGCCGATGCAAACCCCGAGAATCGTCCTGCCCTTCGAAAGCTGGTCGAGGCTCGCCCACTGGATCGCGAGCGCCACCGGATGGCGCACCGGAAAGCTCGCCATACAGATCACTCCCAGCCGCACCCGAATCGTCCGCGCCGCCGCGGCGCTCAGCATGACGATCGATTCGATTCTCGGCTTGTGGAGGAAGCTGTCGCCGAACCACACCGAATCGAAGACGCCGGACCGCTCGGCGAGTGCCGCCGCCTCGAGAAGCGTGTCGATGCCGGCGAGGCCGAAAAGGACCCCGCGGTTCGGCAGGCTGAGCCCCCATCGGACCGGAAGGTTGCGCATCGCGTTTTACTCCTATCGCGCTTGGCGCCGGGGCTGTCAAGCGCGGAAAAGACCGAAGCGACCTGGACGCGGATGCCGGCTCCGAGCGGTGCAGATTCCCGCTGGAGCGGGCTCTACTTCGCCCTTGACAGCCGTGACCTCGTTCGCGCTATGGTTAGGCCGTCGTAGGCGGCGGGCGGGAATCGAAGCGGCTCTGCAAAACAGAGGAGCGAGCACATGCCCAAGGACCTCAGAAGCTTTCTGGACGAGCTGGCGGAGCGACGGCCGCAGGACATCTTCGTCGTCGACCGGGAGGTCGACCCCGAGCACGAGGTCTGCGCCATCGTGGAGAAGTTCGAGCGCGAAAACCGATTCCCGCTGGTTTTCTTCAAGCGCATCAAGGGATCGGGCTTCCCCCTGGTGATCAATTTGGGAGCGACCTACGAGCGGCTGGCGCTCGCCCTGGGTTCTCCCAGCGTGCCGCAGATGGTGCGCGATCTCGCGGAGCGCGAGCGCCAGCCGCTGCCGGTCAGAGAGATTCCGGCGAGCGAGGCTCCCGTCAAGCAAGTTGTCCTGCGGGGAAAGGACGCCGATCTCGACCTCTTTCCGATCCTGGTCCACAACGAAGGAGACGCCGGCAAGTACATCAACGCAGCGGCGATGATCTGCAGGCAGCGGCGGACCGGCGCGGTGAACGTCGGCATTTATCGCCACCAGAAGCAGGGTCGCCGCCAGCTCGGCTTGATGATCAACCCCGCCAACCACGGCAACTACGTCCGGGCCGAATACGAAGATCACGGCGAGCCGATGGAGGTGGCGCTGGCGATCGGCCATCACCCGGCGCTCGCCATGGCAGCAGTGAGCAAGCAGGCGGGCGTGGGGCAGGAGCTGGAGGTGGCGGGCGCCTTTCTGGGAGAGCCGCTCGAGGTCGTCAAGGCCGAAACCGTCGCCCTCATGGTGCCGGCCCGCTCGGAGATCGTGATCGAGGGAGTAGTGCCCCCGCACAAGAGGCACTACGAGGGGCCGTTCGGCGAGTGGCCGCACTACTACTACAAGGAAGGCGAGCAGCCCTATATCGAGGTCACGGCGATCACGATGCGCAAGAACCCTATTTACCAGAGCATTCACAGCGCCCACTTCGAGCACAACATCATCGGCGCGGCGCCGCGTCTCGGAAGCCTGTTCCGTCGGGTTCAGGAGGCGGTTCCCAGCCTGACGGGCGTCAACATGCCGATCTCAGGGGCCGCGCGCGCCCACTGCTACATCTCGCTCAAGAAGCGCGCCGAGGGCGAGCCCAAACAGGCCGCCCTGGCGGCGTTCGTGACCGACCCCAACATCAAGCACGTCATCGTCGTCGACGACGACATCGACGTGTTCAACGAGACTCAGGTCCTGTGGGCGCTCGCCATGCGCTTCCAGGCCGATCGCGATCTGGTGATCATCCCGAACATCATCGGCTCGCACCTGAACCCGACGGCCTACGGGCACGATCGGCTGCAGAAGGGGCCGATGGAAACCAAGCTGATCTTCGACGCCACCAAGCCGTTGCCGCCCTACGACTTCCCCAAGGAAGCCGGGGCGCCCGCGGAAGTTCTGTCGCGCGTCGATCTTGCCCGGGACGCGCGGCCGTACGAGCCCGGGAAGGACCGCCGCGTGCTGACCGGGCGCGGCTGAGCTTCACGGCGGCGCGGACGAGCGGCCGTCCGACGGCCGCCGTCTGTGAGGCACATGGTCGAAATCCGGCACGTATTCAAGACCTTTCACAAGTCCGGCAACGACGGCGCCGGCGGCGCGGTCAAGGCGCTCGCGGACGTCACCCTCTCGGTGCGCGACAACGAGTTCGTCAGCATCATCGGGCCGAGCGGCTGCGGCAAGACGACTCTGCTGAAGATGATCGACGGCCTGCTGCCGTACGACAGCGGCGAAATCCTGGTGGACGGCAGGCGCGTCACCGGACCCGGGCCGGAACGGGCGGTGGTGTTCCAGACGTTCGCCCTGCTGCCCTGGCGCACGGTGCTGGCCAACGTCGAGTTCAGCCTGGAGCTGCGGCGGGTGCCGAAGGCGGAGCGGGTCGATATCGCCCGGGACTATCTGAGGCGCGTCGGCCTCGAGGACTTCGCGAACCATTACCCGCACGAGCTTTCCGGCGGGATGCAGCAGCGCGCCGGGCTCGCGCGGGCGCTCGCGGTCAACCCCGCGATCCTGCTCATGGACGAGCCGTTCGGCTCGGTCGATGCTCAGACGCGCCAGCTCCTTCAGGAACAGCTGCTCGATCTCTGGCAGCGCGAGCGCAAGACCGTCATCTTCGTCACCCACAGCATGGACGAGGCGGTCTGTTTGTCGGACCGGGTGGTCGTGATGACGCCCCGTCCCGGGCGGATCTCTGAGCTGCTGGAGGTTCCCTTGCCCCGCCCCCGCGCGGCGGACGAGATCCGGCGGGACCCGCGGTTCGTCGATCTCACGAGTTACATCTGGTCGAGCCTGAAGAAGGCGATGGTGAATCGCGCGTGAACGCCCGGCTGAAGAGCAACGCCGCATCGATTCTCGTCCTGCTGGCCCTGTGGGAGATCTGCGGCCGCGCGGCCGATAGCGTGCTGATACCGCCGCTCTCCCGGGTGGCCGCCGCATGGATCCGCCTCGCGGCAAGCGGCCGGCTGTGGGACAGCCTCCTCATCAGCCTCGCAACGCTGGCCGCGGGCTTTTGCCTTGCGGCCGCCGCCGGCGTCGTCGTCGGGCTGCTGATGGGCCGCTTTCGCGAGGTCGAGCACCTGCTCGATCTCTACATCAACGCCCTGATGTCCGCCCCCGCCACCGCTTTCGTGCCGGTGCTGATCCTCTGGCTCGGCCTCGGCGTGGCGTCGAGGATCGCCGTGGTCTTTTTCTTCGCTTTCTTCGTTGTCGTGGTCAACACGCTCACCGGCGTCAAACAGGTCGACCGGACCTTCCTGGAAATGGCCCGCTCCTTCGGTGCCCGGGAAACCGAGATTTTTTTCAAGGTGATGCTGCCGGCGGCGGCGCCGGCCATCTTCGCGGGCATCCGTCTGGGCATGGGACGGGCGGTCAAGGGAATGGTGACCGGTGAGATGCTGCTGACGCTTACCGGAATGGGCGGGATGATCATGCAGTACGGCTCCGCCTTCGCCACCGACGCGCTTTTCGCGGTGATCCTGACCGTGCTCGTCGTCGCCTTGATCACCACCAAGGCGGTGCAGCTCGTCGACCGGCGGCTGACCGGGTGGAAGGCGGAGATCGCCGTCGAGTGAGAGTTCGACCCGGAGGAGGTGCTGTCATGGCCAAGTCGTTTTCACGATTGATCGCGTTCGCGCTGGCCCTTGCCGCCCCGTGGATCTGGAGCGCCGAGGCCCGGGCGCAGAAAAAGGTGGTCTTCGCCTACCCGTCGTCCGCCGATATGGGTGACATCCCGTCGCTGCTGGCCTGGGAGCGGCTGAAGAAACGGGGAATCGAGGTCACCCCGAAGTTCTTCCCTAAGACCGACCTCGCCGTTCACGCCGTCGTCGCCGGAGAAGCCGATATGGGCTCCGCGGCCGGAATCGCCGTGGTCAAGGCGGTCGAAAGCGGGCTCAATGTGAGAATTGTCGGCGAGCAGGTGCGCAACGAATGGCAGCTCGTGACGCCGGTCGCCATCAAGGAACCCAAGCAGCTCGACGGCAAGCGTGTCGGTTATCACGCGCCGGTGACCGTCACCGAAGCGCTGGTCAAATGGATGGCCCGCCACTACAAGATCGCGCCGAACTGGATGGTCATCCCCGGCTCCGAGGTCCGCGCGGAGGCGCTGATGCGCGGGCAGCTCGATGCCACGCCGGCTGAGATCGCCGACGTCCTGAACATCCTTCAGGCCAAGCCCGGCCAGTTCCACGTGCTGATCTCTTACGCCAAGATCTTTCCACAGCTGATCGGCTCGATGTACTTCGCCCGCGCCGACTACGCCCGGAACAACAGCGCCACCGTGGAGGCGGTGCTGGAGGCGATCCTCGAGGTCCACCGCGAGGTCGAGAAGCGCCCGGCGCTGGTCAAGGAAAACGCGCTCCGTTTCCTGCCGGAAGCCAAGCCCGGCCTGATCGACGCGACCGCAGCCACCTACAGGGAGCTGAGGATCTGGGACGCCAACGGCGGCGCGGACAAGGAGCGCGGCGAAGCCAGCGTCAAGTTCTTCGAGGAAGCGGGCCTGCTCAAGAAGGGCTCGGTAAGCTTCCCGCAGGCCTTCGACATTGCTCCTCTCGAGCGGGTTCTCAGGAGGATCGGCAAGAACTGAAACGGCGGAGGCATGAAACGGTTGCTCCTCAGGCTGCTGTCGCTCTTGGTGCTCGCCGCGGCGTGGGAGGCGGCCGGCCGTACGCACAACCCGCACCTGCTGCCTCCCCTCTCCCGCGTGGCGGCCGCGTGGCTCGAGCTGGCCCTCTCCGGAGAGCTGTGGAGCGCGCTGGGCGTGAGCTTTCAGGCGCTCTGGCTCGGCTTCCTGCTCTCGGTGCTCCTGGGGATCCCTTTAGGGCTGCTCATGGGCCGCTACCGGGCGGTCGAGGCCTTTCTCAATCTCTATATGACCGCCATGCTCGCGGTTCCGATGATCGCCTTCATTCCGTTCCTCGTGATCGCCTTCGGCCTGGGGCTGCAATCGCGCGTCTGGGTGGTTTTCCTCTTCGCCTTCGTGATCATCGCCGTGAACACGGCGGCGGGCGTCCGCAACGTGGACCCGAACTTCGTCGAGATGGCGCGCTCCTTCGGGGCGCGCGAGCGGGAGCTTTTTCTCAAGGTCGTACTCCCGGCCGCGCTGCCGATGATAATGGCGGGGCTGCGCCTGGGCATGGGGCGGGCCGTTCTGGGAATGGTCACCGGCGAGATGATCCTGGCCGCCGTCGGCTTCGGCGCCATGCTCATGAGGTTCGGCGCCTCTTTCGACAGCCCGTCGCTGTTCGCAACGCTTCTCACGATCGTCGTGCTTGCGGTGGCGCTCCTGGGTCTGGTTCAGCGCCTCGACCGGCTGCTGGCGCCCTGGCAGGCGGTCCCTTGAGCGGCTTCGTCCGCTCGGGGCGGGCTCACCTGTAGATCAAGACGCGCAAGTCTTTCCCGCGCCCGCCTTCGGGGCAGGCGCTGATCCCGACCAGGCAATCCATTTCGGCCCGCAGGTCCATGCGGTCCCCGCCGGGGCGCGGTCGGATCATCGAATAGCGCATCGTGCCCGTTTTGGCGTTGATCACCATCGTCTGAAAGATATTGAGCGGGCTGGGAATGTCTTCCTTGGCGATCCCGTAAGGCTTGAGCGCTTTGGCCAGGTTTTCCCAGCACCCGTGCTTCGGGGCGGCGCCCCGCCTGCGCCCGAGCCGTTTCCAGACTCCCCCGTAGATCTTGAAGATGCGATCGCCCCATTTGCGGTAGAACGACGTGCTGCACATTCCCTTTTCCATGTCGTGCGTGCCCCGATAGGTATCGCCGACGATCGTCATCATCACGTTGTTGAACTTCGAGATCAGGAGATCGCCCTTGGTCACGTAGATCTTGCCCTGGTCGACCTTCGTGCGTGCCTGATCGAAGCGCTCGCGGACGTTGCGAAGGTTGAAGACCACGAAATCCGCAGTGGACTCGCCGATGACCCGGACGGTGCGGCCTTTCTTGACCGGAAAAGCTCTGCCCGTGTTACTCTTGATGACGAACTCGCTGATGATCTCCACGTTGACCTCCACAGGGAACGGTTTCCAGTTTCCGGTTCCTGATTTTCACATTGGACCTCGAACCTGAACGATTGAACCCGCGCCGCGGAAGGTCTCGGCCCGAGCAATCACGGCACGTGCGATACGTCGTCTCCATGACGTACGGACGACTCACTAATAGCCGGACGGCTCCATCGAAAGCAAGCCGCGCCATGGTCAAGCCACGCGGAGATGTGGTATAGACTTGGCCGGCGGCGGCGTTAAGGGGTCGAAGCGTCCGCGCAACCGAAGATCCTCGGTCGGGAAGCGAGGGAATGACGGAAACGGCGCCCGGAAGCCGGGCAGAGAGCCTTCCAGGAGACAACGTCGTCATCCGGGTGGAAAACGTCTCCAAGCTGTTCCGGACTCCGGAGGGACGGACGATTCGCGCGCTCCAGGAGGTCAACCTCGACGTGAGCCACGAAGAGTTCGTCACCGTCGTGGGGCCGAGCGGCTGCGGCAAATCGACGCTCCTCAAGCTCATCGCGGGGTTTTCCGCTCCCTCCTCGGGCCGGATCGTCTTCCAGAACGAGGAGGTGCGCGGGCTCAACACCAAAGTGGGATACGTGCCGCAGGAAAGCAAGCTCTTTCCCTGGCTCACGGTCGAACAGAACGTCGGCTTCGGGCTGGACGCGAAGCGCTACCCGCGGGCCAGACGCGACGAGCAGGTCCGCTACTTCATCAATCTCGCCGGTCTCGCCGGCTTCGAGAAATACTACCCGGCGCAGCTCTCCGGCGGCATGAGCAAGCGGGCGTCGATCGTGCGCGCGCTGGCGTATGAACCCGCGGTGATTCTCATGGACGAGCCCTTCGGCCCTCTCGACGCGCAGACTCGAATGGTGCTGCAGGACGAGCTGCTGAAGATCTGGGAACGGAAGCGCCAGACCATCGTTTTCGTCACCCACGATCTGGTCGAGGCGGTGGCGCTGGCCGACCGGGTGGTCGTCATGACCCACCGTCCGGGAAAAATCATGGACGTCATCAGGGTTCCAATGGAGCGCCCGCGCAACATCTTCGAAATTCACCGGCAGGCCGGATTCGACGAAGCCTACGGCCGCCTGTGGAAAATCTTCCGCCATGAGCTCAACCTCGGAGCGCGTCAGGACTAGGGTCGATGGCTGACGGCGTAGGCGAGCGGCCGCGACGCGTGACCGGGACCCCGGCGCGGGCGGGAAGCTCGCGTTCCACCCGGGCGCTCTGGGTGACGCTCGTCCGCGTGGCGATCATCGGCGGCTTCCTCACCCTTTGGGAGATCGCGTCGGGGAGGTGGATTGAGCCTTTCCTCATCAGCAGCCCGACGCGAATCGTCTCTTCTCTGATCACGGGCTTTCGCTCCGGGGATCTCCTGCTGCACACCTGGGTCACCTTCGTCGAAATCGCGATCGGCTTTCCGCTGGGAGCGATTTCCGGCATCGCCCTGGGTTACTGGTTCGGGCGCAGCCGACTCCTGGCCGAGATCTTCGAGCCCATCATCATCGCGCTGAACGGCATTCCCCGGACCGCGGTCGCGCCCCTGTTCATCGTCTGGCTCGGGATCGGCCTGTGGTCGAAAGTCGGCGTGGTCTTTCTGCTGACTTTTTTCCTGAACTTCTTCAACACCTACAGCGGCATGAGGCAGATGGACCAGGAATACGTCGATCTCGCGCGCCTGATGGGTGTTCGAGGCTGGAGGCTCTCGCTCAAGGTCATTTTTCCCGCCATCTCTCCCTACGTCTTCACCGGAATTCGAACCAGCATTCCTTTTTCCATCATCGGCGCGATCGTCGGCGAATTCATCGCGGCGACCGAGGGGATCGGGTTTTTCATCCGGCTTTCGGCGGGCATCTTCAGAACCGCCGACGTTTTCGTCGGCATCATCGTCCTGATGTTCATGGTGATCCTCATGGACAGGGTCGCCGATACCGTCGAAAAACGGGTTTTGAGGTGGCAGATCCAGACGGAACACGTGCAAATTCAAGGGTAGAAGAGGAGGCCGCAATGAAGCCATGGACGTCGTCTCATCCGCTTGCGACGCTCTTGACCGTCTCGCTGCTCTTGTTCGGGACGGTTTCCGCGCCGCGCGCGCAACAGAAGGATCTCCCCGAGGTCACGATCGCCACCGCGGTTTCCAACATGGCGTTCGCCGCTCTCTGGGTGGCCGAGCAGCTCAAGTATTTCGAGCAGGAAGGAGTGCGCGCAAAGATCACCGTCGCCGGAGGCGGTTCTCCCTGCCAATCCGCGGTGGTCGGCCGGTCGGTCAATTTCTGCGCGTCATCGTCCGAGGGCCTGGTTCTGGCTCACGTGGAAGGGGCGCCGCTGATCGCGGTCCAGGCCCACAATCGAAACCTGACGCTCAGCGTGGCGATCCGCAAGGAGATCGTCGACAAGCTGAAGCTCACCCGGAAAAGCCCGCTTGGCGCAAGGCTCAAAGCGCTGTCGCAGCTCGGACCCATCGGAGCCACCAGCCCGGGCGCGGTGTCCGAGCAGATCTTCAAGTTCCTCGTGGCCAAGGCCGGAGGGGATCCGTCGAAGCTCAAATTCGTTTACCTGGGCGGGCCCCAGCTGCCGTCCTCGCTGATGAACAATGTCATCGACGCCTTTGCGCTTTCCCCTCCCTCGGCCGAGCTGACCGAAGCCGCGGGAAAAGGGTATGTCCTGCTTCCGCTCGGTCTCGGGGAGGTTCCGGAGCTGACCGATTACCCGTATGAGGTTCTGATGGCGCGGCCCGATTACGTGGAAGCCAACAGCAAGATCGCCGTTGCGGTGTCGCGGGCGATCTCGCGCGGCGGCGCCCTCTTCCATAGCAACCCCGAGGCGGCCAAGGCCGCCTTGCGGGCTCACCGGTTCTCGGACCCCAAGAAGCTGG
Source organism: Candidatus Zixiibacteriota bacterium (assembly GCA_035574315.1). Classification (NCBI taxonomy): domain Bacteria; kingdom Pseudomonadati; phylum Candidatus Zixiibacteriota; species Candidatus Zixiibacteriota bacterium. The sequence goes on along the minus strand of DATLYW010000040.1, from coordinate 43,452 downwards.
ACCAGAAGGTTTTCGATTTGTCGGTCGACATGGTCAGGCCGGCCATGCCTCGCTGGGGCAACATGACGAGCGCCGGCTGGAAGAAGGTGATCGACTTTGCCGCCGGGGCGGGCATCGTCAAGGATGCATCGAAAATCCCGCCCGCCGACGAAGGAGTCCTGTGGACCAACAAATACGTGGGGAAACCGTAGCACCACGCGTTGGAGGTCCGTCGTCCGCCGGCCCCGGGTGATATTTCTCGAATCGCCGGAGAGGCGCCCGGGCCGGGAACGATTATCCGTAACCCATTGCGGCAAGAAACTGCCGGAGCGAGGTGAACCGGCAGTAGGGATTCAGCCGTTTTTGCTCGCCGATGGTGGAGCTCGACTCCCTCGAGTAGTGATGCCCGGGGAAGAGTAGCGTGTCCTCGGGCAGACGCATCAGCTTTTGCGTGAGGCTGTAGTACATCTGCTCCGGGTCGCCTCCGGGCAGGTCGACGCGGCCGCATGAGCCGATGAACAGCGTGTCGCCGGAAACGATCCGGTTCTCGACGAGAAAGCACTGAGAGCCGGGAGTGTGGCCCGGCGTGTGGAGCAGGTGGATCTTCACCCCTCCAACGTCGATCACGTCACCGCTTTCGGCCTTGATCAGGTCGGAAGCGGAGAGCGCCTTCAAGAACTCGGCTTCCGCCTTGTGCACGACCACCTTGGCCTTGCACTTGTCGAGCAGCTCGGTCACCCCCTCGATCGCCATTCCCGCGAAGCGCCCGCCGACGTGATCGGGATGGGTATGAGTCACGAGCGCACGCGTGATCTCCATTTCGTCGGCGGCGGCGATTTTCAGGATCGCGTCGATATCCCAGGCGGGATCCACCACGGCCGCCTCCCGGGTTTGCCGCGACCCGATCAGGTAGACGTAATTTTGCATGGGGCCGAGCTCGATCTGCCTGAAGTAAAGGCGATTCTCTGTCATCCCTGATTCCGCATTCGAACCGGCGAGGCGAGGGGCGAAAATCTCTAGGTGTCGGGGCGCCCCTCGAAGCACCCTGAAGGGGCCTGCTTCGAGGTACCGGCCCTAATCCTTCGCGGCCCTCGCCGCCAGCGATTCGTAGCTCACGCCCGGGCCGTTGTCCCGGCTCACGGGCAACCCCAGGCCCTCCCAGCCCGGCGCCAGCAGGTTTCCCATCGGGTCGCGCATCCCGCCGAAGCCCCCGATGACGTTGTAGACCTGCTCGTAGCCGGCGTGCTCGAGCAGCCGCGCGGCGGCGCCGGAGCGCGGCCCGGCTTGGCAGCCGAGGATGAGCTTCTTTTCCTTGGGGAAGTTGCTTTCCACGACCTTGACGAAGTCAGGGTTGAGCACCATCCCGCGCTCGGGATCGGGAAACGCCACGGGGACGTTCACGGCGCCGCGCGGGTGTCCCGCGACGAACTCGCGCTCCGTGCGGACATCGATATAGACCGCGTCGGGCTCGTCGGCGAGCGCCTCGTGCGCCTGCCGTGGAGTAATTTCCTTGATCGCCATGGCGAACACCTCCTCAACGGATCCAGGGGTCCGAAGCCCGGCGGCCGAGCTCTCCGAGCCGCCACCGCGCTGCATTGCTCCCGTCTTGGCTGGCCCCCGGACGCCCCGGTCACATTCCCATGATATTGTACCCCGCGTCGACGTGCAGCACCTCGCCGGTTACGGCGGCGCCCCAGTCGCTGCAGAGGTAGAGCGCCGCCTTGCCGACCTCCTCCGCTTCGATGTTGCGCTTGAGCGGCGCGCGCTCGCTCACCAGCCGCAACATCTCCCTGAAACCGGCGATGCCCGACGCCGCCAGTGTCCGGATCGGCCCCGCAGAAATCGCGTTGACGCGGATTCCATTCGGTCCGAGGTCGTGCGCCAGATAGCGCACGCTCGCCTCCAGCGCGGCTTTGGCCACTCCCATGACGTTGTAGTTCGGTACGACCCGCTCCGACCCCATGTAGGTGAGCGTCACGATGGACCCCCCGCGCCCCTCCATCAGCGGCGCCGCGCCCCGTGCCAGTGCCACCAGCGAGTAGGCGCTCACATCCAGCGCGAGGTGAAAACCCTGGCGGCTGGTTTGAACGAAGGGATTGGACAGGTCTTCCTTGTTGGCGAACGCGATCGCATGCACGAGAGTGTCGAGGGCGCCCCAGCGCTCGCGCAGCGCCGAGAAGACCGCTTCGATCTCGTCGTCCTTCGTGACGTCGCACGGCAGGATGAGGTCGGCGCCGATTCCCTCGGCGAGCGGCCGAACGCGCTTCTCCAGCGCTTCGCCCGCGTAGGTAAAGGCCAGCTCGGCTCCCTCCGCGTGCAGCGCTTGGGCGATGGCCCAGGCGATGCTTCTCTCGTTCGCCACCCCGAAGATGACTCCCCGTTTCCCCTCCAGTAAACCCATGACTTTCCTCCCGATGCCCTCCGAACCGGCGACGCGCTGCGGCTCACTTCTTCTGTCGCGGCTTGGGCGCCAGTCCCCTGCGCCACAGGATCTCGGGATGGCCCGTCTGCTTGTTGATCCAGCGCGACAGGACGAAAAACAAATCGCTCAGCCGGTTGAAATATTGGATCATCCCCGGGCCGACCGGCTCCGTGCGGGAAAGCCGGAGGATCTCACGCTCCGCCCGCCGGCAGACCGTGCGGCACTGGTGCAGCGCCGCGCCCACGCGACTCCCGCCCGGCAGCACGAACGACGGCAGCGGGTCGAGATCGACCTGGCAGCGGTCGATCAGCTTTTCCAGGCGCGCAACTTCTCCCGCGCCGATACGGACCATGCCGGCTCGATACGACTCGGGCGGGGTCGCCAGCTCGCTCCCTACGTCGAAGAGCTCGTCCTGGATCCGACACAGCACCTCTTCCACGAACCGATGCGCTTCCCCGGCCGCGAGATTTTCGGCGTTGAAGGCACGCGCCAGTCCCACCACGGAGTTCAGCTCGTCGACCGTGCCGTAGGCTTCGATCCGCGGCGAATCCTTGGCCACCCGCTTGCCGCCGACGAGCGAGGTTTGGCCGGTATCGCCGCCGCGGGTATAGACACGCGTGATGCGGATCGCCATCGCTCAGCTCCTCGCTGCGCCTGGGGTTCCCGGCCCGCCCCTTTGGACGCTCTAGCTTCGGCTCGGCTCCGGCGCGAACTCCTGTTTTTTTAGCCGATTCCGCCAAAGAACGTAAGCCGGAATGCCGAGCGCGACGATGAGCACGCCGATCAGCGACTCGAAAGGCTTCTCGATCACGGACCCCCAGACGATCCAGAGGTGCGCGGCGATGAAGAGAAGCGGTACGACCGGATAGCCCCAGAGCCGGTAGGGCCGGTTCAGCTCGGGCCGCTTCCAGCGCAGGACGATGACGGCGCCGACGGTGAAGGCGGAAAAGAGGGTGATGATGACGCTCACGTAGGTGAACAGCGTGCCCCAGGTGTTGGTCAGCAGGAGAAGGCACGCCCAGGCGGCCTGCAGCAGAATCGCGCCGACGGGCGTGCCGAAGGTCGGATGGACCCGGCTCAACCCGCGAAAGAAGACGCCGTCGCGGGCCATCGCGTAGTAAATCCGCGGCCCGAGCATGGTGACGACGTTGAGCGCGCCGAGGATCGAGACCGTGATGATCGCGGTGATCCAGGCTGAAGTCTGGTAGCCGAACAGCGCCGTGGTCGCCACCTCCGAAACCCGCATCGCTCCTTTCATCTCGGTCACCGGCACCGCGTAGATATAGACCGCGTTGACGGCGAGATAGAGCGCGATCACGATCAGGTTCGCCCACAACAGCGCCCGCGGCAGGTTGCGCTCGGGGTTCTTCACCTCGCCCGCGATGTAGATGACCGCGTTCCACCCCGAGTAGGCGAAGATGACTGGGATGAAAGCCGCCGCAAAGCCGCTGAAGTGACCGAGCTTGCCCCAGTCGAAAAACGGCGTGAAGTGGCGTGCATCGCCGTTCCCGAAAATCGCGCCGAGAAGGATGATCCCCAGCAGCGCGCCGATTTTCAACACGGTGAGGATGTTTTGCGTCATCGTCCCCAACCGGACCCCTAGGCAGTGGAGGCCCGAGATGATCAGGATCAAAACGATGGCGAAAAGGGTTGCCGGCGTCGCGCTCACGGCAACCAGGGGCAACGGGATCGAGAACCATGGGTCATTGGCTCCGAGCGCGGGAAAGAAGAACGCCATGAAGCCGGTGAAGGTGACGGCGAGAAAGGCGATCGCGCCGGAAAAGGTCACGAGGAACGAAGACCACCCCGACAGGAAGCCCATCAGCCGGCCGTAAGCTTCACGGATGTAAATGTAGTCGCCACCCGCGTAAGGAAGGCTCGCCGACAGCTCGGCACAGCTGAGCGCTCCGGTGAGCGCCAGCAGCCCGGCGAGGAACCACACGGCGAGGACGCCTCCGGGCGACGGAAGCGCCTCGGCCACGACTCCGGTGGAAATGAAAATCCCGGTGCCGATCATGTCGCCGGAGATCAGCATGACCGCGTCGAACAAGCCGATTTGCCGCTTGAGCTCGTCTTGCGCCATGGCGACTACCATTACAGGGAATCGCACGAGCAGGCAAACGCGCCTCGACTCCCGGTCCGCAAGCGGGGAGATCGAGGCGACCGGCACTGGGGAGAACCGATTGGAGCCGAGAAAAAACCGGACGGGGCCCGTTGAAGGGGCGAGAGCCGGGCCGGGCGTCCGGCTCTCGCCCGGTCAGGTTAGCTGGAGGAGCAGGACGACGGGGGCACGGCCGCGGACTTTCGCCGGTTCGGGTTACGCAGAATCTGCAACGCCTTTTGCTCGATTTGCCGGATACGCTCGCGCGTCACCGCGAACAGCTCTCCGACTTCCTCGAGGGTGTAATCGCGCGCCTCCTCGATTCCGAAGCGCAGCCGCAGAATACGCTCCTGCCGCGGCGTCAAAATCGCCATCTGGCGCCGCACCTCGCTGCGGAGATTGGCCTCGGCGACCTGCTCGTCGGGCTTGGGCGCGATCTTGTTCTCCACCAGATCGGAGAGCTGCGTCTCCTCGTCCCAGAGCGGCGTCTCCAGCGAAACCGGCTCGGCCTGCGGCTGTACGATGCCGAGCAGCTCCGGCAGATCGAGATTCAGCTCGCGCGCCAGCTCTTCCGGGTGAGGCTCGCGCCCCAGCTTGGTCTGCATGTGTCGCGCCGTCTGAAGCACCTTGTTGCGCAGCTCGATGCGGTGCACCGGAATCCGGATCATCCGTCCGGTGTCGATGATGCCTCGCGTGATCGCCTGGCGGATCCACCACGTGGCGTAGGTCGAGAAGCGGTTGCCGAGTCTGTAGTCGAACTTGTCCACCGCGCGCAACAGCCCGAGGTTCCCCTCCTGAATGACGTCGAGAAAGCTCAGCCCCCGGTTCGCGTACCTCTTGGCCACGCTCACGACGAGCCGCAGGTTGGCCTCTACGAACTGCCTCTTCGCCGTTCCCGACTTCTCTTCGCCTTCCTTGAACTGCCGTCCCAACCTTTCGATTTCCGCCGCCGGCAGGCCCACGGTTTCCTCGAGACGGCGAAGCTCGGCCCGTTCCGCATGGCCCTTTTTCGCCGCCTGCAGGGCGGCAACGCGCTCGGCGGCGCGCTTGAAACGGCCGGACAGCTCCGCGATCCGTTCGTCGGACATGCGGAGCTCGGTCAGAGCGGCGACGATTTTCTCCTGAACCCTGGCTCGCTGCTTTTCCAGTAGCACTCGGCGCTTGCGCGACAGGCTGCGCCGGGCGAGCAGCCGCTCCGTGCCGCGCAGCTCGCTTCGCATGCGCTTGAGCTTGCCGGTGACCTGCAGGAATCGCTTCCGGTCCGCCCCGTCGTCACGGGCCTCGCCGTCGGTTTGATGCTCGATGATGGCACGCACCTCGATCTCGCCCCCAGCCAGCTTGGTTCCGAGATCCAAGGCGTACTCCAGCGCCATCGGGGTCGAGAACAGCGCCTCGAGCATCTGCTTCTTCCCCGCCTCGATCGCCATCGCCAGCTCGACCTCCCGCTCCCGGCTGAGCAGCGGCACCGTACCGATTTCCCTGAGGTAGGCCTGAACCGAATCGATCCCGCCGGCCCCTTCTTCCTCTTTCAGCTCTTCCTCGGCCAGTTCCTCTTCGGCGGCGATGTCCGCATCGAAAAACGGCTCCTTGGCCTCGAATTCGGACACTTCGGGGCTGTCGGTTTGAAAGCCGTTACCCACGCTCGACTCGCCGTTAAACTCGAATCCCATTTGTTGTCTCCCTGCCTTACCTTCCGGACTTCACGGACACCCTACCGCATGCAATCTTTGGACCGCAGGGACACCTCTGGGTCCGGCACCTGGCACGGTGTACCTTAACTTATGTCTGAAGGCTGTTTTTGCTTTGACGCTGGAGTCTGAATCCCGTTTACGTAGGCTCCCAGGCGTGACCTATCAATATTAAGCCCCGCCCGGGCGAGTGTCAAGCAGCCCCCGGTGTCCCGACTCCCGGTTCCGGCTGACCCACAACGACCCAACACCGAAGAGCAAGACGGCACACCAGGCGAACCAATCGCCGAAGCGGACGTAAATGGTCTCGCCCTCAAGAATTGCCGCTTTCGCCCTCAGGACCTGGGGGACGAAAAGGGGAAGGTGCTGCTCTATGTCGCCCTTCGCGTCGATCAGCGCCGTTACCCCGGTGTTCGTTGCCCGGAGCAGCGTACGCCTGGTCTCGATCGCCCGCCACCGCGACAGCGTGGCATGCTGCCACGGCGCCACGCTCCGCCCATACCAGGCGTCGTTGGTCAGATTGACCAGTAAATTGGCCCCCTTATCTTTGACAAACAGCCTGGTCACGCCCGGCATCAAGTCCTCGTAGCAGATCAACGGGCCAACGCGGACTTCATCCCCTACCTTGAACGCCTTCGGCCCTTTTCCGGGAGTGAAACCGTCCGCGAACGGCAGGCCTGGAAGCTTGGACAGGAGCCCGGAAAACGGGATGTACTCTCCAAAAGCCAACAAGACCTGCTTGTGGTAGAGATCAATGATCCGGCCGTTCCCGTCCGCCAGAAACGCCGTGTTAAAAGCCTGAAAACCGGTCCCGAAGAGCTTTCCGCGAAAGCTTCTGGCGCCAAAAATAAAAAAATATTTCTCGTTCTTGAGAGGAGGCATCACCTCGGGTGGCAGCTTTGCCAAGCCCTCCGGGACCCACTCCTCAACGGCGCTTTCCGGCCAGATGATCAGCCGGGTGCCGTCGAGTTGCTGGCTAAGAGTTCGGTAAGCCGAGAGATTTTCCCTGACCAGAGAAGGGTTCCACTTGAGATCGATACCGATGTTCCCTTGGACCGCGGCGACCGAAAGCTTGGGCGCGGAGGCGATCGCCGAGGAAACCAGCGCGAGCCTCTGTGTCCCGTAGACCACCGAAGCGATGACGAAACCCGCAGCGGCCGCCAGTGGCGCCCACCGGATCTTGCGACCGGAGCGAAATGACCTCGCCGTCTCGTAGAGCACGGTATTGACCCACATCACGATAAAGCTTGCCCCGTACGGGCCGGTCAGATCGGCGGTCTGGATGAAGGTTGAAAAGGAGCTCTGGCTGTTAGCCAGATACCAGGGAAAGAGAGAGGGAAAGAAAAACTCGAGAACGACCCAGAAAAGCGCGGGCAGGAGGGCCGCCGGCCCGGACCCCGTCCATCGCACAATGGCGGAAAAGAGAGCAAGCTGCAGTCCCTGAAGCAGCGCGTAAACGAAAAAAATCGCGGCGCTTGCAGGGTACGGGAAGCCGCCGAACACGCGAATGGTGTAGACGAGCCAGTAAAACCCGATGAGGTGCGCCGTCGTTCCCATGAGCCAGCCCACGAGCGCTGCCTGGCGCGCCCCAGAGCAGCGCTCGAGCGCCCAAAACAGCGGCACGAATGCGACCCACGCCAACGCGAAGAAACCGGGATGGAGAAAAGGCACGGCCAGCAGGACGGCGGACGCGAGGCCGGCCGAAGTTATACTTGACATCTAAAATATTTATGAATAAACGGTTCAGCTAGGCCCAAGCTAGCCCGCAAACCCGACGATCGGGCGGATATTCCCAACACTAGCACGAAAGAGCGTGCAAAAACACGCAACACGAGACCCAGGGCATCGGAGGTGCCGGATGACAGAGCGATGGCGCAGGCGACTTTCACGACTGATCGGCGTTTCCCTGATCGCTGTTTGCGCCGCGCCGGCCGGGGCGGCCTCTATCCTCGGGGACGAGTGGGAAAAGTTCTTCAGGGAAAAAGTCTCCTTCGGAGGCTTCATCGAGAACATGACCGGCTTGTCCGTGAGCCACGGCGACCGCCATTTCAACACCTCCAACCGCTTCATCATGAACCGGTTCACCATCCAACCCGAGTTCAATATCGAGCTCACCGCGTGGTCGAAGTTTTTCATATCGTGGCGCTTCGTGAAGGAGCCCCGGTACAGCGCCGAAGCCAAGAGCCGGGAGAAAAGCGTTTCATATTTCCCGTCCGCTCCCGTCAAGCCGCTGCCCAACACCTTTTATGACGAATACAGCCCCAAGCCCTGGGAGGCAGTCCTGGACGTCTCTCCCACCGACCGGCTGCAGATAAGGATCGGGCGGCAGTTCATTTCATGGGGCGAAACCGATGGATTGCGGCTGCTCGACGTGATCAATCCGCAGGACTTGACCTTCTCGCCCCCCGCCGCACCCAATCTGTTCAATCTCGATGAAACCCGGATTCCCTCCTGGGGGCTCAGAGCGCTTTATACCATCCAGCCGGTGACGAACACGATCTTTGAATTCTTTGCTTTGCCTGGAATGTTCGACGAAGCCAGGCAGCGGGTGGACGAGGTTGTCGGCAGCAACGATACTGCTGACCTCGCGGTCCGTTACGGCAGGTGGTCCGCCCATCCCGAGACCAGGATGGTCCTTGCCGGTCGCAACGCCTTCGGCAACCTTTTCGCCAACCCGTTGAATCCGCTGGCGTGCGTGGGCGCCGGTTGCCTGGTGATTCCACTCACCACTCGCGGATTACCGGACGCCGGGGACAGCTGGAAGATCGGCGCGCGGATCACCCATAGCGTCGGCAAGCTGAATTTCGGCCTCGGCTACATCTGGGGATACAACCCGCAATCCACCGACATGGTCTTCAAGCTCCAAGGCGTCCAGTGCTCTGCCGCCGTGGTGGGGCCTTGCCTGGCGGGCGTTGCACCGAGCGTCGCCCGGCTCCGCCTGATCAACGACCGGACCCATATTCTGGCCGGCCATTTCAACTACACGGTCGACGAGGTCTTGACGCTGCCGGTAAACACGGCAATTCGCGGCGAGATCGCTTTTTACCCTAACCAGCTCTATAACATTTCGAAATTCCCCGGACCGTTTGGCTTGAGGGCGGGCCCGCATCCCAGGCACCCGGACGGCACGGTCGAAAAAAACACTTTGCGCTATGCCCTGGGATTCGACCGGTCGGTGCTCATCCCTTTCCTCCAGGATGATCCCTGGCGGGCGTTCCGGATGTCTTTTCAGATTTTCCAGCGCATCATTCTGGATCACGAGGACGGGATCCGCCCCTTCTCGGCCGCCACGCGGATCAGGAAGGTCTCCACGAATCTCACGTTCCGTGTCAGCACCGGCTATTTCGGCGATACTGTTTTGCCGGATGTTTTCGTGGGATACGATCCGGCCGGATACTGGAACGCCAATCCCGCCGTGACCTACGCGCCGCCCTGGAACGAAAAGATCGCGTTGAGCCTGATCGGCGCCTTCTACGGCGGCCACAACAAGTTCAACAGCTTGGGGTTCTTCTCCGAAAAGGACTCTGTGTTCCTGAAGATGCGATACCAATTCTGACGAGAGGTCGTGATGAACGTCAAGGCTCAGCCGAAACGCTCAAGATATGGAAGACGACTCCGGGCCGCGGTGCTCTGCCTGGTTCTCGGATACGGCGCACCGGGTCTCGCCGCCGAAGCGGATCTCAAGCCCGGCGAAACGATCGGGCCGCAAAACTGGCAGAAGGTCCAGGGAATGATCGGAGAGAACCTCCTGAACCGGATCAAGGCGGGCTACACGATCCAGATCAAGCCGACCAGGACCTACCGCCCGCTCAAGGAGTACGTCGAGGCGACCGAGAGATACTCCGGTAAGGTGCGTCTCGGGCCCAACGGCGAGCTCTTGAACTACGTGGCGGGCCAGCCGTTTCCGAAGATCGACCGGTCCGACCCCCAGGTCGGACAGAAGCTGGCGTGGAACTTTTTCTACCGCTGGCTGGGGGACGACTACAAGACCGGCGGGGCCGTCAAAGGCGGCAAGATCATCCGCGTCGCCATCGAGAAAGACGGCTCCGAGCGGCGCGCCGACCTGGTCTCCTACTTTCTCTTTCCGAGCACGCGCTACACGCTCGATCCCAAGCCGGTGATCCCCGGCTACGAGCACATCGATTACATCCAGCTGCGCGTCGACAGCTATCCGCGCGACGCTTCCGGAACCACCACCCTGGAGATCCGGTACAAGGACCCGCAGCGCCCCGACGACCTCCACATCTACATTCCGAGCATCCGCCGGATCCGCCGGGCGACCACGACGCAGCGCTGCCAGACGCTGGCGCCGAGCGAGTTCAATCTCGACGACATCAACAGCTTCAACGGCAAGATCACCGACTTCAACTACAAGTATCTCGGCGACAAGAAGATCCTCGCCAACATCAGCCAGGAGCACCTGCCGTTCGCCCGCAAGGACGGCGACTACCTGCCGCTGAACGAAAAATGGGAGGTGGTCGACACCTATGTGCTGGAAATCACCCCCAAGGACCCCAATTACTGCTACCCGCGGAAGGTGCTTCACCTGAACAAGGTCACCTTCGACACGCACTGGACGCTCATCTGGGACAAGCGCGGGGAGTACTGGAAGGAGCAGTTCGGCTTTTTCACCCCGGTCAAGCTGCGCGACGGGCGCGAAGTCTGGTCGGTGGGAGACGTGGTGATCGTCAACGTCCAGAACGGGCGCTCCACGATCGTCACCGCCACGCGCGCTTACAACCAGGGTTATCCCGCGAGCATGTTCAGCCTGGCGACCCTGCAGCGCATCATGCGCGGCGGCACCGTAGAGTAGCCGCCTCGTTCCCGGCGCCGCACGACCGCGTTTCGCTTCGAGTCCCCTTGTCACGAGTGCTTCGGATTCTTTTGCTGCTTGTCCTGCTCTGGCCGCCCGCCGCGCGGGCGGCCGAACGCGAGGTGGCGTTCCACGAGAACTTTTACGACGTCGCCGTCCACGGCTCGCGCTGCTGGATCGTCGGATATTACGGGACGATTCTCCATTCCCGCGACCGGGGGCTCAGCTGGAGCGTTCAGGAGAGCAATACCCGCGAGGCGCTCTTCCGCGTGGTGTTTCTCGATGCCGACACGGGCTGGATCTCCGGAAGCTACGGGACCCTGCTTCGCACCCGCGACGGCGGGCGAAGCTGGCAGCGGCTCGATGGCCGCACCCAGGAGCACCTGCTCGCTCTTCATTTCCTCGATCCTCGTCTCGGCTGGGCGGCCGGGAGCCGGGGCGTGGTGCTTCGGACCGCGGACGGCGGCGATAGCTGGGAACCGGTCTCGCTCGGCGACGACGTGATCATCAACGACGTGCGCTTTCGCGACCCGCGGGAGGGCTGGCTGGTGGGGGAATTCGGCCGCATTTACAGGACGACCGACGGCGGGCGAAGCTGGACGAAGCAAAAAAGCCCGATCGAGGTGACGTTCGCCAGCGGAGAGAGCCGCAACCTGTTCCGCCTCCTGCTCGACTCCTCTGCGGGGACCGCCTTCGGGCTCGACGGCACGATCCTGGAGACCCGCAGCACGCGCTGGGAGATCGAGGGCTCGAAGCGGCCTCGACGCCATCTCTTCGCCGCCGCCTCCTCGCCCGCCGGCCATTGGGCGGTAGGCGAGCGCGGCACCGTCCTGGTTCGCCCGCGAGCGGGTTCCGGCTGGCGGCCGGCGCCGGTCAAGGCGCCGCCCGTGAGCCTCAACGGCATCGCTTTCGGCACGGGGGGCCTGGGGCTCATCGTCGGGAACCGCGGAACCCTGCTTCGCACCGAAGACGGCGGCAGATCCTGGAAGCCCGTGGCCCTCGCCGCCCCCGGCCGCAGGGCTTCACGATGAGAAAGATTGCCGAATGGACCGTGCGGCGGCGCCTCTGGGTGCTGCTCGCCCTTTTGGCGGCAACGCTTTTCTTCGGCCGCGCCGCGCTGCGGATCGAGATGTACACGGCGTTCTCCGATCTCCTGCCGAAAGACCACCCCTTCATCCGGGTCCACAACCGTTTCGCGAAGGTTTTCGGCGGCGCGAACCTGATCCTCCTTTCGGTGGAAGTCCGGGACGGCGACATCTTCAATCCCCAAACCCTGAAGAAGATCAAGCATCTCACCGAAGTGATGGAGCTCACCCCGGGGGTCAACAACTACCAGATCTTCTCGATCGCGCGGCAGAAGGTCAAAGACGTCCGCGCCAGCTCGTGGGGGATCGAGGTGCAGCCGGTCATGTGGCCGGAGGTGCCGCGGACGCCGGAGGAGATCGGCCGGCTGCGCGATGCGGTCTTCGCGAACCCGACGATCAGCGGCCGCCTGGTTTCCCGCGACGGCAAGGCGGCCCTGATCACCGCCGCATTCCACGAGGAACGGCTGGACTACGCCCGGCTGTTCGCGCGCGTCCAGGCGGCGATCCGCTCGGTGGAGGACGCGAACACGAAGGTGTACGCCGCGGGCGAGCCGATCCTCTACGGCTGGATCTATCACCACCTGCGCGACATCGGCCGCATCATCGCGGTCACCTGCCTCGCCATCCTCGGCCTGCTCACCTTTTACTATCGCAACCTCAACGGCGTTCTGATCCCCCTGCTTTCGGCGCTGGTGACGTTCATCTGGGGCATGGGGTTCAACGCGCTCCTCGGCTTCAACTTCGAGCCGCTCGTGCTGGTGGTGCCGTTCCTGATCGCCGCGCGCACGATCAGCCACTCGATCCAGTTTCGCGAGCGTTTCTTCGAGGAGCTGGAGCGCTGGCACGACAAGGAGAAAGCGGCCGCCGAATGCGCTGCGGCGCTGATGATGCCGGGAAGCGTGTCGATCCTCACCGACGCCATCGGGCTGACGGTCCTGCTCCTGGCGCCGATGCCGATCCTGACGAAGCTCGCGATCGGCGGGAGCTTCTGGGTGCTGAGCAACCTCTTCACGGTGGTCGTCCTCGACCCGGTCCTGTGCTGCTATTTCCCGGTTCCCCGGCGGCTGCCGAAGGGAGGCGAAGGGCACTGGCTCGACGCGCCGTTGCGTGCGGCCGCGCGCGCGTGCACCGCGCCCGCCGGGCAGCTGATCGTGATCGCCATCTTCGCCGCTGTCGCGCTCTGGAGCGCGTACTGGTACCGCCATCTCACCGTCGGCGACTCCCGGCCCGGCTCTCCGCTCCTCTGGCCCGATTCGCCCTACAACGTGAGCGTCGCGCGGATCAACGAGAAGTTCGAAGGCACCGACCACCTCTACGTGATCGTCGAGGGCAAGCAGGAGCGCGCCGCCAAGCTGCCGGAGGTCTTGCGCGCTATGGAAGCGTTCCAGCGGACCATGGAACGCTCCCCTCACGTCGGCGGCACCGATTCTCTGGTGGGGCTCACCCGGCAGATCAATACCGTGCTGCACAACAACGACCCGCGCTGGGGACTGTTGCCGCGCACCGAGGAAGAAGTCGGGGGCATCCTCATGATCGCCGAGCACGGCAGCGAGCCCGGCGACTTCGACCGCTGGGTGAACTACAATTTCCAGCACGCCAACATCACGCTCTTCCTGCGCGACCACAAGGGCGACACGATCCGCGACACGATCGAGCGGGCCCGCGACTTCATCGCGCGCCACCCGGTCGCCGGCGCCGAGTTCCGGCTCGCCGGCGGCCTGGTGGGCGTGCTCGCCGCCGCCAACGAGGTCATCGCCCGCTCGGACAAGTGGACGCTCGGGCTGATGCTCGCGGCCCAGCTGGTCTTTTGCGCGGCCGGTTTTCGCTCGCTCGTCGCGGCGTTGCTGTTCGTCGGGGTCGTTCTTCTCTCGAACACCTTCGGAATGGCGCTCATGGCCTATTGGGGCCTCGGGCTCAACGTGAACACTCTGCCGGTCGTGACGCTCGGCATCGGCTTCGGCGAGGACTACGGCATCTACGTCGTCTCGCGGGTGCTCGAGGAATACCGGCGCCAGGGCAGCCGCGACCTGCGCGCCGCCGTCGTGGAGGCCACTGCCACCGCGGGCAAGGCGGTACTCTACACCGCGGTCCTGATCTCGGCGGGAATCGCTTTCTGGGCTTTCTCGCCCCTTCGCTTCCAGGCCGAAATGGGCTACCAGCTGTTGATCATCCTGACGATGAACATGCTCGGCGGTCTGCTGCTCCTGCCGGCTCTGATCGGCCTGCTGCGACCGCGGTTCGTGACCGGAGAGCCGTCGTGAGCCTCCCTTCCGCTCTGCCAGAGAGCTTCCGGCGCGGCGTCCTCTTGCTCTTTCTTGCGTGCCTCGCCGCCGACCCGGGGGAGGCGGGGGCGCCCGCCCCCGTCCGCCTGGCCGTGCCGGTCTTTGCGATCCAGTACGCGCCCCTTTATTTCGGTGAAAAGCACGGGTTTTACGCCGCGGAAGGGTTGCGGCTCGAAATCCAGGTGCTGCGCACCGACCTGGCGATGACCGCCCTTCACTCGGGAAAGGTCGATTACATCGCCCACGGCGGCGCGGCGCTGCGCGGCGCCACGCGCGGGTTTCCCGTAAAGCTCGTCCTCGCGCTCGACGATCGAGCGGCCTTCTGGTTGCTCGTCCGCCCGGAGATTCGCGCGCCCGTCATGCTGCGACGCAAGCGCATCGGCGTGAGCTTTCCGGGAGACACGCCCTACCTCGTGCTCAGGCGGTACCTCAGAAAGCACGGCCTGGAGCCGGACAAGGACGTGACCTACGTCTCCGGCCAGATCTCACCGCTCGGGTTGCAGGGCTTGAGCGCGGGAGCGCTCGATGCAGCCGTCATGGCTCCGCCCCATTCCGTGCTCGCCGAGCGGGCCGGCTTCCACCCGCTGGCGCACCTCGGCAACGAAGTACCCGACGCCCCCACGATCAACGGCCTGGTCACCAGCGAAGCGAAGATCCGCTCCCGCCCCGACGAGGTCGGGCGTGTCGTGCGTGCCACCTTGAAGTCGGTGCGTCGATACCTGAGCGACCCGGAAGCTGCGACGGCCTATCTTGCCGACGCTTTCGGCCTCGAACGTGCGGTCGCCGAGCGCGTCTACCGCGACGCCGCCGCCGTGATGCTTGGCGACGGCGAGGTGAGCCGGAAAAAGATCCGCGACGCGCTGGCGCTGGCAAGCGAGCTCGGCGGCCCTCCCCTCGGCGAAGGAGACGCCGATCGGCTTCTCGACCTCTCGTTCCTCCGCGCCGCCCGCCGCTAGTCCGGAGGGGGGCTAGCGGTCCCGGACCGCAACGTAGTCCTTGCCGTCGAAGGGCGGAGAAAAGATCACGAAAGCGATCGCCGGATCGCTCCCGGTATTGACGAAGTAGTGGGGCGCGCCGCGCGGAATGTAAACCGCGTCGCCGGTGGCGATA
Organism: Candidatus Zixiibacteriota bacterium; assembly: GCA_035574315.1. NCBI lineage: Bacteria > Pseudomonadati > Candidatus Zixiibacteriota > Candidatus Zixiibacteriota bacterium. Next base: position 27,972 of record DATLYW010000040.1, on the reverse strand, counting down.
TCGATCCGCCTGCCGTCGAGCATGAGATAGCCGCCGCCTCTCAGCACCACGACGGTGCCGTCGTGGCGCTCGTGAACATGCGGTTCCTCGCGCTCTCTCACCTGGACGATGTGGTGGCTCACCTCCCGCCCGCGGCCGAGGGTCGTGACCTTGATGTTTTCGCCGGCGCCGAGGGGATTTTCCTCCAGGAAGCGCGCGAGCTCGGTCTGTTTCAGCTCGCTACCGTACTGAAGATGGAGACGCGGCGCTCGCGAGCAGCTTCCGGTCGCGAGAAGCGCCAGCGCGAAGATCGCGGCTCGGTCAAGGGTGGACCACATCGTAGTCGTAGGCAACCTTCAAGAGCTGCACGATGATGCGCGCGGTCGCGCCCCAGATGTCGCGGCCCTCGTAGTAGAAATGGTAGACCGGCTCGCCCCCCGAGGACAGGCGCTCCGCGACGGCGAGCCGCCCGGGCTCCATCAAAGCCGCGATCGGAACCGTGAACACTTCCTCGGTTTCCGCCGGATTGACGCGAAACCGGTAAGCGGAGGGAATGAGGCCGACGAACGGCGTCACGACGAAGTCGTAGCCGGCGGTCACCTGATCGAGCCGGCCGAGAATCCTTACATGATCGGGGCGGACCCCGATCTCTTCGTAGGTCTCGCGCAGCGCGGCCTCGAGCGGGCCGTCATCGCCGCGATCGATCGTCCCGCCGGGAAACGCGATCTGGCCGCGGTGGTGATTGAGCCATTCGGCTCGCTTCGTCAGGACCAGATGCTCGCCGTCCGCGCGCTCCTCAAGCGGCACGAGCACGGCAGCGGGCCGGGTTCCGCCGGAGAGGTTCCTGGGGACCCGCCTTCGAAGCGCCGCCGCGATCTCATCCGCGCTCATGACCGGACCGATTTCACGCGCCGAGGAACTGTGATAAATAGCGATGCCAATTTAGCCGAACCGAGGGCGGAAAACCAGCGCCGTGACCGACCGGGACATCCACGACGTCATTCGCATCCTGCGGCGCGCCGTGCGGCAGTGGAACACGCCGATCGTCACCTTGATGGCCGAAACGTATCGGAGCCCGTTCCGGGTCCTGATCTCGTGCATCTTGAGCCTGCGCACGCAGGATTCGACGACGGCGCAGGCCTCCCGCCGCCTCTTCGCGCTCGCCGACTCGCCCGAGGCGATGATGAAGCTCAGCCCTAAGGCGATCGAGAAGGCGATCTTTCCGGTCGGCTTCTATCGCACGAAGGCGAAAACGATCCGCGAGATTTGCCGCACGCTCGTGCGGGACTACGGCGGCAGGGTCCCGGACGAGATCGACGAGCTGCTCAAGCTCAAGGGGGTGGGCCGGAAAACCGCCAATCTCGTGGTGACCCTCGGCTATCACAAGCCCGGCATCTGCGTCGACACTCACGTGCACCGCATCACGAATCGCTGGGGTTACGTGCGCACCCGGACACCGCACGAGACCGAGTTCGCGCTGCGCGCGCGGCTGCCCAAGCGGTACTGGATCGAGTTCAACGATCTCCTGGTCTCGTTCGGGCAGCATCTCTGCCGGCCGATCTCGCCCATGTGCAGCTCTTGCCCGATCCGCAAGTACTGCGCTAGGGTCGGGGTGACCGCCAGCCGCTAGGCCGGCAGAAGCGAGGTCGGCGTGATTCCTTCCGGCTTTTCCGCCCACAACGTCGAGGTCTTGGGCTACCACGACCTTCAGGGCCGGCCGGCTTTCAAGCTCGCCATGATGGAGGCGGGCGGACGCTGGTATCTCTACACGGGACACCTCTGGCACTCCGGCTGGACGGTCCTCGACGTCACTGACCCGACGGCGCCGCAGTGGCTGAACTTCGTACCTGGCCCGCCGAACACGTGGACCATCCAGGTCCAGGTCGCCGACGGGCGGATGGTCACGGCGCTGGAAAGGATCGCGCCCGGCTGGGGAGGAAGCGATTCGCGCGAGCACGCCGAAGGGGTCTTCATCTGGGACCTGAGCGAGCCCGCCCGCCCGCGGCGCCTGGGCCACTACCGGACGGGCGGGACCGGTACGCACCGGAACTTCTACGACGGCGGCCCGCTCATGCACTTGGCGGCCGGAGCTCCGGGTTACGACGGCAAGATCTACCAGATCGTCGATATCGCCGATCCCGCCAAGCCCCGGCTTGTCTCCACTTTTGCCCTGGCGGAGCAGAGGGAGCCGGCACGCGCGGGCGGCGCGAAGATATCGCTCCACGGTCCGGCCTATGTCGAAGGTTCGCGTGCCTATCTCCCTTACGGTGACGCGGGCGGCGTCGTTCTCGACATCGCCGATCCCGGCAGACCGCATCTGGTGAGCCGGCTCGCTTTCCGCGGGCTTTGCAGCCGCCAGGGAATCCACACCTATCTGCCTCTGCGGCGGCGCAAGCTCGCGTTGATCAACGACGAAGCAATCGCCGAAAACGGCGAGGAGAACCTCAACCTAGCCGGCATCGTCGATCTCAGCGACGAGGAAAAGCCGAGGCTGCTGTCGCTTTTCCCCCAGCCGCAGCCGCCGGCCGATTCCGGCCTGAAAAATTTCTTCGAGAAAGGCGGCCGCTTCGGACCCCACAACCACCACCATCCGAACCACCAGCCCTGCCTCGAGGATCGCGACGACGTCGCCTATCTCACCTATTTCAACGCCGGTCTTCGCGTCTACGACATTCGCGACCCGCGCACCCCGAAGGAGATCGGCTTCTTCATCCCGCCGGATCCGAAGACGCGAATCGGCACCAAGCCGAGCCGGCTCGTGGCGCAGGTCGAGGACGTGCTCGTCGACCGCCGCGGCTGCATCTACATCAGCGAGAAAAACCAGGGCATCTACGTTCTCCGCCTGAAACGGATCTGGGACTACGCAGGCTCGGGGAACTGAACCGCCGCACGCCGGCTTGAGCGTCCGGGCGCGGGCGAACGTCTCCGCTCAGGGCTTCATCGATTCGGGAAAATATCTCGAGGGAGCCCAGACGTTGGCCGTGAAGTTGTGGCAGCCCAGGATGCGCAGCTCGCGCATGATGCGGATGTAGTCCTGGGAGTCGATGAACTCCCGCCAGTGATCGAGCGTGTCGAAGTCGATCGTGACGGCCACCTGCGGCGTCACCTCCAGCGGATTCCGGTAGTTGCGGATCTCGATCACCCCTTTGTGCGAGAGCGTCGTCGGCAGCCAGTCGTTTCTCGCCTTGTTGGCGTAGATCGTCAGGTTCGCCTTCTGGTCCGGCAGATCCCACTGGATGACGAAATGGACCATTACTGTATCCCCCGCACCAGCCCGCCGTCGATCTGAATGGTCGTTCCGGTGATGTAGCTCGCCCGTTCGGACGCCAGAAAAACGACCAGGTCCGCGGCCTCTTCCGGCGTGCCGTAGCGCCCCAGGGGCACCTCCGCCGCCATTTCGCGGTTGATCTCCTCCACCGGCCGGTTCAGCCGCTCGGCCCGCGCCTTGTTCAGCTTCTGCGCGCGCTCGGTATCGATGCGGCCGGGGCAGACGTTGTTGACCAGGATATTGTCCTTGGCGAGCTCTCGCGAAAGGGTCTTGGCGAGGCCGATCACCCCGCTGCGGATCGCGTTGGACAGGACCAGGCCGGCAATCGGCTCCTTGACCGAGTACGAGGTGATGTTGATCACGCGGCCGCCGCCGGCCCGGCGCATGTGCGGCACGGCTTCCCGCGTCATCCTCATCGTGCTCATGAAGCTCAGGCGAAACGCGTTTTCCCAATCCTCGTCGGTGAACTTCATGAATTCCCCGGGCGGCGGCCCCCCTGCATTGTTGACGATGATGTCGAGGCGGCCGAACCGGCTCGCGCTTTCGTTCACGAAGCGGCGGATGTCGTCCGCTTTCGTCATGTCCGCGACCATCCAGAGAACCTCGCCTCCGGTTTCCTGCCGGATCCGTTCCGCGGCTTCCTTGAGCGCCGCTTCGCCGCGGGCGCAGATGGCAACCCTGGCTCCTTCGCGTGCGAATCCCATCGCGATCGCCCGTCCCATTCCCTGGCTGGCGCCTGCGACCAGCGCAACCTTGCCCTTCAAGCCCAACTCCATTGCAAGCCTCCTGAAGCCGAGAATCTTGTGGATACTAGCAAACCGGTCCCGGAGCGTCAAAAACGGACGCTCCGGCTCGTGGGCGGACTTCGAGCGGATTTTTCCGGGAAGACAGTGCTCGGCCGCGATGAGATCGACGGTCCGAAACAGCGATTATTTCTGCGTCCAGTAGACGTTTTCCCGGAATTCGGGACTGAGACGCAGGATGTAGAGCGCGATCATGCCGTGCGCGCCGAGCTGGCGCAGCTTGCGCGGATCGCCCGAGCGCAACGCCTCTTTCTCTTGTTCGCTGAGATCGTAGTCGGCCATGACGGCGTCGAGGTCGTCGAGCGCCCGCCGCAGCACCTGCTCGTTCATCTTGATGTCGAAAAGCAACCGGTTCAGATGATAACTGCTCACGCTTCCTCCAGTGAGATTCGCCTGCGGCGACGCCGCCGGACCCCCTACCTAGGAGCCGCTGCCGTTCTGGAATCGCCAGCTCACGAATCCCCATCCGGTGGCCACGAGATCCGGCATGTAGAACGTGTGCGCGGCCTTTTTGTCGCCCACCGTCCCCAACACCACCATCCAGTTGAGAAACTCCGAATCGCCCGCCTGCCAGAGCTGCCCGGCCGAGTAGCCGGCGAGCTCGCTCCCTCTCCCCTCGCGCATCAGCCTCAAGAGCTCGTGATCGAACTCGGTGTCGATCTCCCCGATCCGCGGCGAGCCGGGAAAATGGGAGAGCCCGCCGGTGGCGAGAATCGCGATCCGCTCGCTACGCCCGGCGGCGACGTCGCGGATCAACTGCCCGAGCTGATAGCAGCGCCGGGGGGTGGGCAGCGGCTCGATCCACGTGTTGACGAAGATCGGGAGGATCGGAATCTTCGGCTCCGGCAAAAGGAAGTAAAGCGGGACCGTCTGCGTGTGTTGCAGCTCGATCTTCTCGCCGAAAGCGAGATCGATCCCCCGCTCGAGGCCGGCGCGTAGAATGGCGCGACCGAGCTCCTTGTGGTTGGAATAACGGAAGCGGTGGCGCGTGAACTGGCCGCTCACCTCGTCCGAGAGCGTCACGAAGAAGGTCGGGATGTTGTCGAAGAAGAAATTCACGAGCTGGTCGTTGGCCACGACGATCAGGACGTCCGGCCTGGCCGCTTCGAGGTCGCCGCGCAGGGTGCGAAACGCCTCTTCGGCCTGCCGTCTGAGCGTGCGCTGTTGCTCGAGCGTCGGCTTGGAAGCGACCGCCTGAGGCGCCATCCGGTAGTGCAGCTTCATGAAATCTTCCCATTCAGCGCCCGGCTCGAGAAGAATGTTCGGCGCGTGGCTGGCGGCAAGCGCGGAAACCAGCGGCATGACGGACCCCCCTTGTGGCTAGAGCATTCGATAGCCTCGGACCGACCAGTAGAGCAGCAAGACGACGGCGGCAACCGAGATGATCGGGTGGTCGATCACCCAGTTCATCGCCGGCTCAAAAACATAGCGGAACGCCCCGTCGATGAGCCTTTCGAGCTTCATTGTCGCCCCCTCCGTGCTTCTCGGCCTTTTTATAACAAAACCGGTCACGTGCGGCAAAGCACTATCGGGAGCCGAAAACCACAAACCCTCATGCGGCGGTACAAACCTGACCAAAATCGGACAAGTTTCGTCGTTCGGCCTTCTTTGGGAAGTTTCTGGCTATCGGGCTGATTCTCTGTAATCCCTTGGAAAAACCTGCAGTTCTGGCATCCGCCGGCATGTGGCACCACGGTTGCTCGAAGAGAAAACAAAACCGACGACAAGGAGCAACCGATGAGAGTTCTGCTTGCCACCATGTTCAGGAAAGTCCCGGTCCGCAAAACCAGCCGCAGGGCGACCATATGCAAACGCTGCGGCGCGCGCATCTACTCCCTGAGCTTTCTCAAGGCCCACCTCGAAGCCCACGACCGCAAAGCCCACTGACCCCCCTCCCCCCAAAAAGTCTCGCGGCCGGCGGCTGGCCGGCCGCGAGGACGCTCTTCCGCTCCCATCAGGCGGGTCCCCGTCCTGCCGAGGAAAAGCCGCGAAAGGCTTTCCGAGCTGCCTTCTTGACCCCGGGCTCGAACCCGGAAAATAATGCCTTCGTGCCGGGCGCGGCGTGCTGAGCGGTGGAACGGAAGGGACCCCGATTGCGCAAGGTGCACACCCACTACGACAACCTGAAGGTGGCGCGCGATGCGCCCCCCGAAGTGATCCGCGCCGCCTATAAATCCCTCTCCCAGAAGTACCACCCGGACCTCAACCCCGGTAAACCCGACGCCGCCAGGATCATGGCGATCATCAACAAGGCTTACGACGTCTTGTCGGATCCGGCGAAGAGAGCGGCGCACGACGAGTGGATCCGCAAGGTCGAATCCGGCGAAAGCGGCTCGGCCGAGCTGCGCGCGGAAGCGCCGCCCAGGATCGGCCGGCGACGTCTTCGGGGATGGATCGAAGGGCTGAGAGCCGTCAAGGCGCCGCCGCACCTCAAACGCTACTGGTGGATCTACGTGGTCGTCGTGGTCGATCTCATCTTCGCGGCGATCATTCTCTACGCCCAGGTCCGGTAGTTGCGCGAAGATCCGAGCCGCTCGTTCACCCTTCGCCCCCTGATTGACTTCGAGTGCGCTTGTTCTATACTCACCCCGTTTTACGCTCGGCAACACGCCCGGAGGTAAGCGAGATGAACGCAGTTCTAGCAGCCCTTCTGACCCTCTGCCTTGCGGCCGCCGCTCATCTGGCCGGCGCCGCGCCAGGGTGGGGCCAGACCGAGGACAGGGTGAAGCTGATCGAGGGAGCCAGGAAGGAAGGCAAGGTCGTCTGGTACACCTCGACCAACATCACCGAATCGAAGCCGCTGCTCCAGGATTTCGAGCAGCAGTATCCTTTTATCAAGGGGGAGATCTTTCGAGCGAGCGGCGAGAAAACCCTGAACCGCATCGTGACGGAAGCGCGGGCCGGGCGCCACGACTTCGACCTCGTCACGATCAGCGAGGTCGACGCTTTGACCGAAGCCAGGATGCTCCAGCCCTACCGCTCGCCCGAGAGTAAAAATTTCATTCCGGAATTCAAGCATCCCTCGGGCTACTGGACGGCAGTCTACATCAACTACGCCACCATCGGCTACAACCCCAAGCTCGTTCCTGAAAAGGACGCCCCGAAACAGTGGGAAGATCTGCTGGATCCGCGCTGGAAAGGCAAGATATCGATCGATCAGGAGCAGTACTCCTGGTATGGAACCCTGCACAAGGCCTGGGGGCGGGAGCGGGCGCAGAAGTACATGAGGGCGTTGGCGAAACAGGACATCCAGTGGCGCAAGGGCCACACGTTGATCGCCCAGCTCATGGCCGCCGGGGAATTTCCCATGGGAGTGATCTACGCTCACCGTATCGAGGAGATGAAGAAGCGAGGGGCTCCGGTCGAGTGGGTGAGCACCGTGAACCCGATCGTCGTCACCGTCAACGCCGCCGCCATCAGCGCCAGGCCGCAACATCCGAACGCCGCGAAGCTCTTCTACGATTTCCTGCTCTCCAAAGCGGCGCAGCAGCGCCTGCGCTCGTTGAGGCGCATCCCGGCGCGCTCCGACGTGGAGCCGTTTTCGCCTCGCATGGAGCAGTCCAAGCTCAAGCTCCAGGTCGAGCCGCCCCAGAGCGGAGCCCAGTTCAATCAGACGATCAAGGAGTTCCGGGAGATCTTCGGGCTCTGAAAAAACGCTTTCCTGGGCGCGGGCATCGAGCCCGGACGCTTCCCCGGGCTCGGGGAGCTTTCCGCTGTCATCGGGGCAGCCGACTAGGATCCGATGCGATGGGCGGTGGCCCGATAGGCGGCGAACTTCATCCGCACGTAGGGTGAGGTGTAGCCCTTCTCGATGCGCTCGATCCGCTCGGGTTTGCTGAAGAACTGCCGATTGGCCCAGGCCGACAGCTCGCCCAGCTCCTTGCGCGTCAGATGGCGCGTCGGCATGACCGTGTGCAGCGCGTCCCAGCTCTCGAGATCGAGGCTCTCGATGCGGTTCTCCCGCATCGCCCGGTGCCAGACGGGCGAGCCGGGCATCGGCGTGAGAAGCATGAGAACGCCCAGATCGGGATCGATCTCGTCCACGGCGCGAAAGCGCGCCCGGATCTTCTCCGCGTCGTCTTCCCAGAAGCCGTTCATGTAGGTGCCGACGGTCGAGATGTCGTTTCGGCGCAGCAGCCGGACGAGTTCTTTCAGGTCGGCGATCGTGTACGGCTCCTCGCTCTTGTGGATCTTCTGAAGCTCGCCGTCGGTGCCGACCTCGATGCCGAAGAGAACCTGGTAGCATCCGGCCTTGCGCATCCTCGGGATCAAGTCCGCGTCGCGCATCAGGTTTCTCGCCCTGCCCATGAAAAACCAGCTCAGATCCAGATCCCTCTTTTCCAGCTCGTCGAGGAGCTCGACCATCTTCCTACGCTCGGAGTTGAAATCGTCGTCGAGGAAGTTCAGCGCTCTCACGCCGTAACGCTTGTTCAACAGCTCCATCTCGTCGGCGACCAGCCGCGCGCTGCGAGTACGATGGACGAAGAAATCCGACCGCCTCCTCGGATCGATCAGCCCCCACTCGTAGCAAAAGCTGCACGCCCCCTCGCAACCCCGGCTCGTGACCGCCTCGTTGTAATGCTCGATCGCCGAGAACCCCAGATACCTGTCCATCGGGAAGAGATCGTAAGCCGGCATCGGGAGCGTGTCGAGATCGGCCAGCAACGGACGCGGCGCGGTGGTCACCACCTCCGACCGCGCGCGGTAGGCGAGACCGCGAACTTCCTGCAGTCGGGAGGCGGCGCTTTCCAGTTCCTCGAGCAGCTCGACCAGCGTCTCCTCGGGCTCGCCGATCAGGACGTAATCGAGGTGCGGGCAAAGCGCGAGAAGCTCCCTGGGCATCGCCGAGACCGCGAGCCCGGAAGCGATCGTGACGACCTCCGGAAAGAGCTTCTTGAGGCTCTCCGCGGTCTCGAGGTAGCGGATGACCGGGCTTGCGCCCCCCTCGGTGACAAGCCGTGTCCCCAGAAAAACCGCGTCCGGCTCCATCTCCTTTACCCGCTCGATCATTTCCTCTTCGCCGATAGCTAGGGCACGGCAATCGAGCGCCGCGACCTCGGCCGCTCCTTTCTCGCGCACATAGGCGGCAAGATGGGCGTGAAGAGGATTGGTGGCGCAGTGTCTCTCGCCCCATCTCGCCCAGTTTCCCATCGGAGGAGTGAGGAAGAGAAGCTTCATACCGACTCCGAAAATAGTTCGTGTTTTGAATTTCTATGCACCAAGCAATTTCGGTACCAGCTCTATACGTACGAGAAATCCCATGAAATCAACCAGGTCGCCGCGATCGCGGGAGACCTCGTCTCCGAAAAATAAGAAAGTAAAAACTCCTTTTCCGAGACCGGCAGGCAACGGCAGTTTGCGGCTGCTGGTTTCCGGTGGTCGGTTTTCATCTTCCACTGATCGAGTATCAGCCTTAAGCCCTGCCAGAGACCCCCTGGAGATTTTTCGGCGTTGCCTGCCGGAGCACAAACGATCCATAATGTACGCGTCGTAAACGGAGGCAGCCGGCGCATATGGCTCACCCCCGCCCCACCGTTCTGGTCGTCGACGACGACCCCGCCACGCGCAGTGGTCTTACAACCCTGCTGGAGAGCTGGGGCTATGACGCCTCGGCGGTGGCGGACGGCCAGGCCGCCCTGCAGCGGTGCAACCGTGAGCTTCCTCACGCGATCGTGAGCGACCTCGTCATGCCCGGCATGACCGGCCTCGAGTTCCTCGAAGCCCTGCACGAACGCGTGCATCACGTGGCGGTCATCATGCTGACCGGCCAGGCGACGATCGAGACCGCGGTGCAGGCGATCAAGCTCGGGGCCTACGATTACCTGACGAAGCCGCTCGAGCCGCCGAAGCTGCGCGCGATCCTGGAGAAAGGGCTCAGACAAATCGGATTCGCCCGCGAGGCGAGCGCGCTGCGCCAGAGGCTGGAGTCGCCCCTGGGCTCTTACGGCGAGCTTATCGGGAAGTCGCCGACCATGCGCGCGCTCTACAAGCGATTGAGCCAGCTGGCGCCCACGAACGCCGCCGTCCTGGTGAGCGGCGAAAGCGGCACTGGAAAGGAGCTCGTCGCGCGGACGCTTCATGACCTCTCCCCGAGGCGCGAGCAGCCTTTTCTCGCGCTCGACTGCATCGCGGCCGCCCCCGCGTCGATGGAGATCGAGCTCTTCGGCTGCGAAAAGGGGGCTTTTCCCGACGCCCTTGAGCGGCGGCCGGGGTGCTTCGAGCGGGCCGGCGGCGGCACTCTTTTCCTCGACGAGATCACCGCAATCGCCCCGGCGGTGCAGGCGAAGCTGTTGCGAGTCCTGGAGGAAGAGCAGGTACGTCGCATCGGGGCCGTCGCCGGTGTTCCGGTTGCGGCCCGCGTAATCGCCGCTACAAGTCGTTCTCCGGCCGGCGCGGTCAAGGACGGAAGGCTCCTGCCGGAGCTCTTCTACCGACTGAACCGATTCCATCTGGCGCTGCCCCCGCTCCGCGAGCGGGGTGAAGACATTCCGCTGCTCGCCCGCTACTACCTGGAATCGTTCGGCGAAAAGTACCAGCGACCCATACTGCCGTGGGCGCACGACTTCGCGACCGAGCTGGCCGCTTACGCGTGGCCCGGAAACGTGCGCGAGCTGCGCGACACGATGGAGCGTCTGGCGCTTCTGGCTCCCGGCCCGAATCTGACCGCGGCCGACCTTCGGCAACATCGCACCGCCTGAACGGCAGCCGAGGAACATTCCGGTTTTAACCCAATAGTGGGTGGTCGATGCCCTTTCAGGACCCGCACGGGCTCGCGCATCCAACGGGCCCGACAACTGCTGACCCGGCAGAGACCAGCGCAAGAAGGTCCGGTCTCCCTTCTCGGCGGGGCAAGACGAGACGGGCAGGCGCTGTCGCCGACCCGAAACAACCCCAAGCGGATTTCCCGCGAAACCCCTTGCCATAAGAACGAGGATTGGTTTATTGCTCATAGCACGAGTCGACACCCCATCGCCTCGAAACGATCCCGACCGGCAGCGAAGATCGCGAAAGGGGAGCAAATGTTCGAAGACTATTTGCCGAAGCGGAAGATCGGCTCTCTTGCGCCATTGGCCGTCATCGACAACCACGCTTACGAGTTCTATCAGCTGGTCCCGCGAGGGGTCATGCTCGTCATGGTCCCGTTGGGGTTGGAAGCTTTCACGAGGCAGGATGTCGAGCGTGTGTTCGCGCCCATCGACCGGCAACTGGATCTGCTTCTCGAGCGAGGCGTCGATGTCGTCATCCAGTCCGGCGTTCCCCTGCCGATCCTCATCGGGCCGGAGGCCCTGAATCGATTGCTGGCGCACATCGAAGCTAGAGCCGGGGTTCCGGTGACTTCCACCGTCCTGAGCGTGGTCGCGGCGGCCAAACAGCTTGGCATAAAGAAAATAGCGGCAGCCAACAAATGGACCGACGCCATGAATCAGACCCTGGCTCAGTTCTTCGGCCGGGAGGGCATCTCGATGGTCGGGACAAACGCGCAGTCGATGACGCCCGGGCAGTTCGTCAAGATGGGGAGCGGCGAGAGCATCGAGCTGGCGTACGAGCTCGGCCGCGGTGCCCTGGAGAGGTTCCCCATGGCCGACGGAGTTTACATCGGCGGCGGCGCCTGGCTGACGCTTCCGGTCATCGCGAAGCTGGAAGAGGAATTCAACAAGCCGGTCATCACCAACCAGGTGGCTACCGTGTGGCATCTGCTTCATATGCTGGGGTGCTGGAGTCCGATTCCCGGCTACGGCCGTCTGCTGCTCGAAAACCACTAGGGAGCCCTGAGGAGTTCGTTGGCGCGCGGAGATCGACTGAGAGAGGGCCTGTACAATAACGGCTTGCCGTTTCCGGTCTCCGCTGTCCGGTCTTCCCGTTGAGTTCGAGCATGGGCCCGACCCAAACCCTGGCCAGATTCGTCGCTGAGACCCGGATCGAGGCAATCCCCGGTCAAGCCGTCGAGACGGCCAAGCTCGTCATCCTGGATGCTCTGGGAGTTACCCTGGCCGGCTCCCGGCAGCCCGCCGGGCGGATTCTCATGGACTATGCGCGGGGTCTCGGCGCCGCTCCGGAGGCGAGCGTGATCGGCAGCGACTTGAAGACCGCGCCGGAGCTTGCCGCTTTGGTCAACGGCAGCTCCGCCTTTATCCTCGATTTCGACGACGACCTCCACGGCAGTATCCACACGCTGCCCGCCGCGCTCGCCCTCGGCGAACGGCGAGGAGCTGGCGGATCCCGACTGCTGGAGGCCTATATCCTGGGTCGCGAGGTGTGCTCCAGGCTCGACGCCGCCTTGGACGCCGGACGAGCGCTCAATCTCGGCGGGCCGACTTCGCGCGGCTGGTTTGCCGGTGGAACCACGGGCAGCCTCGCGGCCGCGGCTGCCGCGGGGAAAATTCTCGGGCTGGATGTCAAGCGGATGTGCGTCGCCTTCGGCATCGCGGCCTCTCTGGCGGGAGGGCTTCGGCGTAACTTCGGGACGATGACCAAGGCCCTCCACGGCGGCAACGCGGCGAGAAACGGCGTTCTCGCAGCTTCCCTGGCCGCGGCGGGGTTCAGCGCGGACGAGGAAATCCTCGAGGCGCACCATGGCTTGGTGGACGCGCTCTGCCTGAAAGGCGAATGCCGCTGGGAGGCGCTCGGCGAGTCGCTCGGAAAAGATTACTACCTGGAGCGGCTCCCGACCATCAAAGCCTATCCCGCCTGCTCGCCGAGCCACCGTCCCATCGACGGGCTCCTCAAGCTTCGCCGGGAGCACGGCTTCGGCCCCGAAGACGTGGAGTCGATTGAATGCGACTTTCATTTGCGATCTCTCTGTCGCGTCGATCCCCGAGAGGGGATCGCGGGGCACAACAGCATGCCGTTCATCCTCGCGCTTGCTCTTCTGGAGGACAAGGTGGTCATCGACCAGTTCACCGACGAAAGGGTGAGGGATCCGCTGGTGCGCTCGATCATGGAGAGGATCAGGCACGTTCCGCGGGCGAGCGAAAGCGGGAAGGGCGAACGCCTGACGGTCAGGCTCAAAAACGGCAAAACCTATGCGATCGAAGTCGCCGACCGCAGAACGCTGACGACCGAGAGCGACATTCACGCGAAGTACACGGATTGCGCCACCAGAGCCGTGAGACCGCAAGACGCCGAGCGCGTATGGGAATTGGTACGGGGTCTTGAGCGGCTGGAGAGCCTTGTGACGCTCGCGGATCTGCTAAGCGGGCGATCCCGTTAGCCCGGGCCCGGCGGGAGGTCCGCTACTGCAAGGGAGGAAGAAGCATGGCAAAGGCGAAAAAGGACAATGCCCGGTCAGGACGGTCCCGGCGCGCGATCCTGCTGACGCTCGCCGTAACCACTTTCGTCCTCGGGGAGAGGGCAGCCTGGGCCGGGCCGATCCACGGGACGCCGCGGCGCGGCGGAACGCTCGTTCTGGCCATCACCACGGATCCGTCGACCCTGAACTGCGGAATCGAGAGCAGCCAGATCGTCGCGACGATCACGACCCAGATCTACAGCGGCCTGATCCATCTGGACGAGAACTCGGACCCGCATCCGGAACTGGCGAAATCGTGGACCATCTCGCCGGACGGCCGGATCTACACTTTTCACCTGAAAGAGAACGTGCGCTGGCACGACGGCAAGCCCCTGACTTCGGCCGACGTGAAGTACAGCTTTGAAAACCTCGTCGGGAAATACAACGCCAGAGGCCGGGAGGCTTACGGAAACATCAGCAGCATAGAAACCCCGGACAAGGACACCGTCGTGATTCGCCTCAAGAAGCCCTATTCGCCTTTCATGGAGGTCCTGAGCGCCCACGACGGTTGCATCATGCCCAAGCACATTTACGAAGGAACGGACGTCATGACCAATCCCCGCAACCTCAGGGACCCCGTCGGGACCGGGCCCTTCAAGCTCAAGGAGTGGGTGCGGGGGAGCCACATCACGCTGGTCCGAAACGAGAACTACCACAAGAAAGGCCGCCCGTTTCTCGACAGCCTCATCTTCAGGATCATTCCCAATGCGGCGAGCCGCGCCATTGCCTTCGAGACCGGAGAGGTACAGGCCATCACGGGAAGCCAATCCTTTCCCTACCAGCAACTCGACCGGCTCAAGAAGGTTCCCAACACCCTCCTCAAGGACATCGGCTCGCCGAGCGTCATCGGGCTCCATTTCAACTTCAAGGACAATCCCATCCTCGGGAAGCGCGAGGTCAGGCTCGCGATGGCCCACGCGATCGACAAGGAGTTCATCGTGCAGCACGGCTTTCGCGGATCCGGCAAGCTGATCGACAGCGTCATCCCGGCGGGGATCCCTTGGGCTTACAATCCGAACGTGCCGAAGTACTCGCATGATCCGGCAAAGGCCAATGCGTTGTTGGATCAGGCCGGCTACCGGCGCAAGGACAGCGGGGTGCGATTCGCCCTTCGGCTGTCTTTCGAATCGGGCAACGCCAACTCGGAACGGCCCGTGGAGATCCTCCGGGAGCAGCTCAAGAGGGTCGGCATCGACATCAAGCTCGAACGGCTCGAGCGGTCCGTCATGCTCGACAAGGTATTTCGAAAATACGACTACGATCTGTGGTGGGGACCGCTGACGACCCGAGGGCACCCCGCTCTGGGCGTGGCGAGGTTGTACACCACCAGCTCGATCACCGGGCGGCCCTTCACCAATTTTACACGCTACAGCAACCCCAAGGTCGACCAGCTTTTCGACCTGGCCGTGCGAACCAGCAAGAAGGACGAGATGGTGAAGGCCTACCACGAAATTCAGGAGATCATCATGCGCGATCTGCCCTCGGTTCCGGTGGCCGACCGGCTCCAGCCCAACGTCATCCGGAATGAATTTCGCGGGGCGTTCACCAGTACGGAAACCTACGAGCGAATGGATGAAATCTGGTGGACGAAGGGAACTCCCTTGAAGGAAGGGGAGTACGATCGGGACTCGTGAGACCCGCTCGGACGAATTGACTGCAACCCTTTGAGCCCTGCGGTCGGCGATTGGCGACCTTCGGGCCAGCAAATCCCGCAACGGTATGTCCGGCGACGGATCCGTGACGACGTACGCGTTGAGAAGGCTCCTGCACGCCGGCCCCCTCCTTTTGTGCGTCGTCGTCCTGAATTTCACGCTGGTCCACCTGGCGCCCGGCGATCCGATTGAAAGCCTGGTCGGCGAGTTCCCGGCGCCGGACGCCTACGTGCAGGAGATGCAACGAAAATTCGGCCTCGATCAACCTCTCCACATCCAGCTCTGGCTTTACATCAAGTCCGTTTTGCAGGGGGACCTTGGATTCTCCTTCTATTACCGCCAGCCGGTCCTGACGGTGATTCTCGAGAGGGTTCCCGCCACTCTGCAACTGATGGTGCCCGCCCTTCTCTTTTCCAGCCTCTTCGGCGTGGCGCTGGGGGTTCTCGCGGCGCGCAAGCCCTATTCGGCCGCGGATAACGCGATCAGCGCCTTCGCGATGCTGGGCTATTGCCTGCCGGTTTTCTGGCTCGGCCAGATGCTGATGCTGGTTTTTTCGATCCAGCTCGGCTGGCTGCCATCTCAGGGGGTGCAGAGCCTCGGGACTCAGCTGCAAGGGCTGGCCGCGTTGCGCGACCGCCTGGCGCACCTGGTGCTGCCTGTGCTCGCCCTCTCGATCCGTCACCTGGCCATCAACGTGAGGATCATGAGGAGCAGCGTGCTGGAGGTTTCGTACGAAGACTACATTACGCTGGCGCGCTCGAAGGGGCTCGATGAAAAAAAGGTGGTTTCCCGCCATATGTTGCCCAACGCGCTGCTCCCCGTCGTTACCATCATCGGTCTGGACGTCGGTTTCCTTTTTACCGGATCGGTTCTCGTCGAGACCGTTTTCGGCTGGCCGGGAGTCGGTCGGCTCATGTACGAGTCGATCCTCAAAAGAGATTACCCCGTGCTCATGGGAACCTTTCTCATCACCACGGTTCTGGTCGTCGTCACCAACCTTGTCGTCGACCTCGTCTACCTCTGGCTGGATCCGCGCGTCACGTACGGCCGGAAGAAATAGCCGGGTGACGGCATGCGACTGCACGAATTCTGGAGCCGATTCAGGAAGAACCGAGCAGCGGAAGCGAGCGCTTACTGTCTCCTCGTGTTCATCCTGATCGCGATCTTTGCCGCGCCGCTTTCGCCGTACGATCCCTTCCGGCTCGGCGACCGACCTTTCTTGCCGCCGCAGTGGGATCATCTGATGGGGACCGACGACCTGGGCAGGGACACCTTCAGTCGCATTCTGCACGGAACCCGGGTTTCTCTCCTGGTAGGCTTTTTGGCGGCCGCGGCGTCTTTTGTTGTCGGCACGGTCATCGGCTCGGCATCGGGATACTTCGGGGGATTCGTCGACGACCTGCTGATGCGTGCCACCGAGTATGTGCTCGTGATACCCCGTTTTTTTCTCGCCTTGCTGATCATCGCCATGCTGGGCACCGGCATCACCAAGATCATCATCGTCATCGGCTTGCTGGACTGGCCCGAAGTCGCCCGGGTGGTCCGGGCACAGTTCCTGACTTTCAAGGAGCGCGAGTTCGTCCTCGCCGCCAGGGTAATGGGGATGCGGAACTGGAAAATCATCTTCGCCGAAATCCTCCCCAACGCCATCCCTCCCGCGATCGTGGTCGGGTCCTTCCTCGTGGCGCGCGCCATCCTCCTGGAGGCCGGCCTCAGCTTTCTCGGTCTCGGCGACCCGAACCTCATCAGCTGGGGGATGCTGTTGAGCGACGCCCAGGAGCGCATCTGGTCCTCCGTCTGGCTCGCCGTTTTTCCGGGGCTGGCGATCTCCCTGCTGGTTCTGTCGATCAATCTCGTCGGCGACGGGATCAACGACGTCCTCAATCCGAAGCTCAAGGAAAAATAGCGAGGACCATGGAAAACGTGCTGCTCGAGGTGAAGGGCCTGAAGACGTACTTGCGTACCAGCCTCGGCCTGGTCCGCGCCGTCGACGGAGTCGACCTGTGCATCTCGAAAGGTGAAGCGGTGGGGCTCGTGGGAGAATCGGGCTGCGGCAAGACCATGACAGCCCACTCGCTCTTGAAGCTGGTTCCCAGCCCGCCCGGCTTTATCGAGGAAGGCGAAATCCGGTTCCGCGGGCGGGACCTTCTGAGGCTCGACGAGCGGGAGATGAGGGAGGTCAGGGGAAGGGAAATCTCGATGGTTTTCCAGGATCCCATGACCTATCTCAACCCTGTGATGAAAGTGGGAAGACAGATCGCCGAAGCCATCGCCGCTCCGGCGCCGGAGCAATCGGTGCTCAAGCTGCTGGAATCCGTCGGCATTGCCGATCCTCCGAAGGTGGCGCAGCAATACCCGCACGAGCTCAGCGGCGGCATGCGCCAGCGCGTCCTGATCGCGATCGCCGTGGCCAACGCCCCGTCGCTCTTGATCGCGGACGAACCCACCACGGCGTTGGATGTGACCGTCCAGGCCCAAATCCTGGATCTGGTCAAGACCATCAAGGCCGAAAAGGGGACATCGCTGCTTCTGATCACGCACGACCTCGGCATCGTGGCGGAGATCTGCGACCGTATTTACGTGATGTACGCCGGGAAGATCGTGGAATCGGGAGACGTGTTCAGCATCTTCGAAGAGCCCCTCCACCCCTATACTCAAGGGCTTTTGCGGTCTTCGCTGAGCATCGCCGAGTTTCGCGAGAAACTGGAGACGATCGAAGGGGCCGTGCCGAACCTTTTGGACCCTCCGGCGGGTTGCAGGTTTCATCCGCGATGTCCGGCGGCCATGTCCGTGTGCAGAGAGAAAGAGCCGTCGCCGGTCCAGGAAAAGCCGGGCCGTCAGGTGAGTTGCTGGCTGTATGAAAAGGAGCGACGACACGGAACCCATCCTTGAAGTCCGGAGTTTGAAGAAGCACTTCCCTCTCCGGGCGGGCTTCTTCTCGAGGTCGGACCGCTTCGTGAAGGCGGTCGACGGAATCGATTTCTCGGTCCCCTGGAAGCAGACCCTGGCGCTCGTGGGCGAAAGCGGCTGTGGAAAGTCGACGACCGCAAAGCTCGTCCTGAGACTGATCGAGCCCACTGCCGGAGCCATCTTCTTTCGCGGGCGAAACCTGCTGGGGCTCGAAGGCCGGGAGCTGCTGGGCGTCCGGCGGGAGATGCAAATTATTTTTCAAGACACCTTCGCGTCCCTGAACCCGAGGAAAAGAGTCCGGGAGATTCTCGGCCAGCCTCTTCGCGACCACGGGCTGGCGGCGGGGAACCTCGACGAAAAGGTCTCCGAAATGCTCGAGCGGGTCGGCCTCTCTCCGCCTTCCATCTATCTTGACCGCTATCCCCACGAGCTGAGCGGGGGGCAGAGGCAGCGGGTTGGGATCGGCAGGGCGCTCACGGTGCAACCTCGGCTCATCGTGGCCGACGAGGCCGTTTCCGCCCTGGACGTGTCGGTCAAGGCGCAGATCCTGGCGCTCATGAAAAACCTTCAGCGCCAGCTCGGCCTCTCCTTTCTTTTCATCACGCACGACCTCGCCGTGGTTCGTTCCTTGGCGCACGAGGTTGCCGTCATGTACCTCGGGTTGATCGTCGAGAGGGGACCGGTGCGGGCGGTCTTCTCGAACCCGTTGCATCCCTATACCCGGGCCCTGCTGTCGGCCACTCCCGTCCCCAATCCGAAGCTGGCGCGACAGAAGGAACGCATGCTGCTCAAGGGCGACGTCCCCTCGCCGGTGGATCCGCCAGCGGGATGCCGCTTCCATACCCGTTGTCCCTTCGTGATGAGCCGCTGCAGGGAAGAGAAGCCGGAATTGAGAGAAAAAGGGGACGGCGTGGCGGTTGCTTGTTTCCTGCACGAATGAACCCGGATTCCGCAGCTGCGCCGACAAAGCGGAAGTAACCCGGGACAACGCCGGCGTCGTGGTCAAGCGCCGGCCTTCGTCGAAGTCTCCTTGCGGAACCCGGGACGAAGCGTTCCTGAGCCAGCCGAAGCGCTGGACGCCTCACCGGATCACAATGACGCCGCGCCCGTCCTGCCAGCGAACCTCCGTGCCGAATTTCTGGGACAGCCGCGCCACGCGAGCAATGATCTTCTCGCCCAGCTCCGGATCGGCCAGGACCGGCCGGCCCCTCTGCCAGCGAGGCTTGCCGAATCCGAGGTCCAGGGGGTGAAGGTCGACCTGCAAAAGCTTTCCTCCCCGGAACTCGCAGGTGGCCGCGACTTGCCTCCAGTAAGCCGGATCCGACGGATGGCCGACGGTGTCGTTTCGATAACGGGTGTCGGCGAAGTCCGCGGGCCCGGAATCCGGACCCAGCCCGTAGCGCGCGTAGGCTTCCTCGGCTAGAAACCGCGGCGTTTCCAGCTGAAAAATCGTCGAGCCGAGGCTGTAGAAGATCGGCCGGCCGCGGTAGATCTCGATGCCGAAGGGCTCCTGCGGTCCGTGGCCGACGAAGATATCCGCGCCGGCGTCGATACAGCGATGGGCGAATTCCACCGCGAAGTCCGCCAGCTCCTCGATCTCGCTTCGGAGTCGGGCCGTCGCTAACTTCTCTCCCCCGAGCTCGTGGCAATGGAGGCTGACCACCACCCAGTCCGCCATGCGCCGGGCTTCCTTGATTTGCTGCAGGTTCTCCTCAATGTCGCGTTTGTTTCCCGTGGTCCGAATCCCGAACGTCTCGCTTCTTTCGAAGCGCATCCCGCCGAAGTCGTACTCGCTTTCGCCGTCGGCTCCGAGCGCAGCCTGGGCGTCTCCCAAACTGCGGCGCCTTTCCCGCGCCGCGTCGAAACCGAGCAAGGCCCCCAGGCGCCGCAAGTCCTCGAGCCCGCGGCGGTCCACGAGGTAAGCGGTGCTGTGGCGCAGGGGATTCACCCCGGGACGTCCCGGAACGTCCGGTCTTTGCTCGCCGGCCACCGCCGGCGGCGGAAAAGTTGCGGTTGCCGCGATCAGCGCGACGCGGCCGCGCGCGGTATCGAGGTACGCCGGGCTGCGGGCTTCCCTCAGGTTCCTGCCGGTTCCCGCGTGCGGCAGTCCCGCGGCGTCGAGATACCTGATCGTCGCAAGAATCCCCTCCTCGCCGTAGTCGAAAGCATGGTTATTGGCGCAGGAAACGAAGTCGATCCCCAGCCACTTGAGGTCTTCGAGGAGATGCGGCTCGGTCGTCATGTAGGTTCCACCGCTGATGCCGTGGTGACCCTCGAGATATTCATGGACGCAAGACTCGAGATTGGCGAACGTCGCATCCGCTCCGGTCAGCACTTCCCTCAGCTCGAGATAACGCTCCTCGCGAAAGACCGAAAGGCGCCGCGTCGGCATGACGTCGCCGAGAAGCGCAATCTTGATGTTTCCCGATTCGGGTTCGTAGAGCATCGACAAACCTCCCGGAGTCGACAGGCTCGCGAGCGTATTGGCGCTCTCAAAACGGTTCCCAGGCGTATATAGCCCGGCCGCGTTCCCGTACGCAACAACCGAATGCTCGGCCTCCGGCGACATCGCCAGCAGGGCTGAAGAGGCGAGCCGAAGCGTCCGCCCGGCCGCCTGCGTATCCTAAAGTCTGCCCGGCGTTACTTTTTCGGTACGCGCGACCGTGTCTTTCGCAGGCGAAAGCGGCGGCTAACTCCGTCGACAGCCCGCCGGACGGTCCGCCAATCATTTACTTTTCAGCAAAATCCCCCCGGCCGCCGAGCCTGGCCATCGCACGGTGTGAGCCGCCCGCGGCTGGCACCCGTGTTGCTCGACGATCGAGGCGAGCAAGACGCGGGGTCGCTCCACGACGGAGCGAAGGCGGCCGCGGCGCTGCTGTGGAAACTTCCGGGGCACGCGCATCGCGCATCGGGGGACGTCGAGCGCCGGGCGGCGGCCCGAGGGTCCCTCAGCCGCCGCGCAAGGCGGGCTCCCACACCCGCATGCTTCCGACACGGAGGGCGCAATGCTGCGAATCGGAGTTCGCTTCGGCCTGCTCGCGCTTTTGTTCCTTGTCCCCGCAGCGGCCCGCGCGCACGGCGGTGGATTGGACACCCACGGCTGCCACCACGACCGCAAGGCGGGCGGCTACCATTGTCACCGCGGTCCGCTCGCCGGCCGATCCTTCTCCTCCCGCGAAGAGATGCTGAAGACACGCGAAGCGGTAAAGCCGCGCCAGGCGGAAAAATCGAAGCCGAAGGAGTGAGCCGGATGAACCGGTGTGCCCATCGCCGTGCCCGGGCGAGACGGCTTTCGCGGCTTGCGTTGCTCGCCTGCCATCTCTGGGTTGCCTGCGCTCCGGCGGTGTTTGCCGCTCGCGTCACTCCCGCCGAGAAGGTCCACGAGTCGATCGTCATCCGTGAGGAGGCCTCGGCGGACTCGCTCGAGATCGGCCGCCTCCGCAAAGGCGAGACGGCGCCGCTGCTGGAGTCAGTCCCCTACTGGTACAAGATCCAGCTCGCCAACGGTGAGGCCGGATACGTCGCCAAGGCATGGTCCCGGCTCCTCGAAGACGGCACCGGGGCTCAACCCGCCGGCTTCAAGATTCACTTTCTGGATGTGGGCACCGGAGACGCGGTGATCGTCGACATGGGCGACAAGGAAATCGTCATCGACGGTGGCGACAGCCTCACCGTGCTGCACGATTACGCCCGCAAAGAAGGCATCATCGAGGACCCGATCGAGCTCGTCGTCGTGACGCACGGCGATTCGGATCACTGGAAAGGGCTCGTGCGACTGCTGAACCAGGACGGAAAGGCCACGGCTCCCCGCACGCTCGTCGAATTCTGGGAACCGGGCTACACCCGGGACTGCAATCCTCTCGCGAGCTACGATACGTTCATAACCAGGGTCAGCTCCCAGGTAACCGGCACGTTCAAACGGCCCCTGGAAAACTTTCACGCCCCTTCGACCAGGAGCCGTCAGGTCGCCCCGTTCACTCTCCCTCTCCTGCCGGGCATGATCTTCACCCTGCTCCACAGCTCGGCGACGCCACCGGCCTCGAACAACGACTGCCCGTACCGGATCAACAACGCCTCGATCGTTTTCAAGCTCGAGATTCAGGGGGTGAAGGTTCTCTTCACGGGCGACGCCAACGGCAAGGAACGCAACGAGCAATCTCCCGGCACACCCGGCCACATCGAAAAGATGCTCCTCGACCTCGAGCAGCAGCACCCGGGGCTCTTGAAGGCCGATATCCTCAAGGTCCCGCATCACGGGAGCGAAACCGCGAGCACACAGGCCTTCATCGACGCCGTGGACCCGCGGTTCGTGATCATCTCGGCGAGCACGAAGCACCACCTGCCGAAGCTCACCACGATCCTTCGCTACGAGAACGGCGAGCGAGCGATCCTGCAGACGGACAAGAACCAGGACGGCAACAAGGATCACATCGTGTGCGCCGGCGGCGCAACGCTGCCTCTGGTCTGCAATTACAAGTCTGTGCTGGAACATTAACACTTGCCGGCGGCCCGACCCGATCAGCGACGAACAAGGCCGCGCCACGTGGCAACTCCATAGAAAGCTTGTGCGTCGACATCCAAGGGCGGTCAACAACTCCACCGTAAAGACCATGCGGCAGTCGACAAACCGTCTGTCCAGCCAAGTTGGCAGGGGAAACCGCGGCAGGCGAAATCGGGGAGCGGCCCCTGTACGATCGTCAATCGATCTAAGGCATTGATTTAACTCGTTCTCGCCTCCTTGAACAGAACGCTCTGTCGTCGCTGCCTCCTCAGGCTCCCGGCCGCCGAGAGCTGGCATCGGGGTTGCACCTGTCGCCATATCGGCGAAATTGACGGACGATCTCGATACGGACCCGACTGCCGGCGTGCTCCGGAGACGGCGGCGACGACCGGATGGTTCGACGCATAAAAACTGCAAAGAAATCAATCGAGGAAGGAGGTTTCTCATGAGGATTAAGAGTGCACTTCTGCGCAGTCTTTCTCTGGCGGCTCTCGTCGCGGAGGCCGCGGCGTCGAGCGGCTGCGGCGCGGGACGGGCACTCGTATTGCAACCACCCCCCGCAAAAGTGAGCGTTGCTTCGGTAACCGCGACCGAAGGCAATTCTACGGTCAGTGTGCCGGCGGACGTCAAATCGACTTTTCATCAGAAGCTGGAAGATTACCTTTACGCGGAGAACGCTTTCGAAAAAGGCAAGGAATTGACCATCCGATATCGTTTCATCCAGTTCGACCCGGGAAGCCAGTTTACGCGCTGGTTCTGGGGCGGGATCGGCAACGCGGGCGAGGGCTCCCTCACGGTCGAAGCCAGGTTTTACGACACCGCTGGCAACGAGCTGGCGACGATTCAATCCGAAGGGAGAATCGGCAGCGGATTTTTCGGCGGCGATTTCAGCTTCGCGGTGGACAAAGCGGCCGAAAAGATCGCCGAATACGCCAAGGTGAATTTCCGATAGAGCGGCCGTATCGGGAAAGTGACGCCCTCGTCGAGGTGTACGATGGTCTCCCGGTCCCTGGAGCGGTCGCCGAATCGGCGGAATGCGCAAACTGCATGCGTGTTCAACAGTGTGACTGCGATCGTTTCGAGGGACAACAAGGGCAGCGGCCTTCGTCAGCCGTGACGAAAGCAATGACCCACCGCTGCCCCCTCACTTCCGATTCAATTGCCGCTGGCCGGCCGGGTATCAGTTGAGCAACGTCTTTGTCGCCCGCTTCACGTAGTCTTCGGCGACTCGCCGCGGGAGGAGACCTTGTCGCGCTAGCGTATCTGCCGCCGATTTGACGCACTTGACGTAAGCCGCCCTGTTGAAGCTCTGCCCGGGTTTCAACAAGCCGAGCCGCTGCCAGGCCTGCGTCACGGTCTCTCTTCTGTCGCGTATGCCGTTGCCGTTCATGTCCACTAGCTGTCCGCGGGCATCGAGCGGCTCCAAGTTCACGCCGTCGTACGGGGCGAATGCCGTTTCCTGCCCGCCTCGCCTGCCCGGATTTACGCCGTGCGGGAAGAGGTGATATACGCCCAGCGGGCACGCCACCTCCGGTAAGGCGACGGCAGGGTTTCTTAGCTTACCGTCCCTGCCAACACCGCTCAGGTCCGGATCATCACTCTTGGTCGCGGCCGGAGGTACGCCCTTTTCTACCCAGTTGTCGAGCCCGTCGATCAAGGCATCGAACAAGCCGGTCAGGTCGAGGGTTTGATGAACGAGATCGAGCCGTGAAACCTGCCCCGCGTCGAAATGGCTGACGCCACGAATCTCGTACATCCTGTGCCGGTCCGCCAGCCCTTTGTCCCGGAGAATCCGGGCGTTTTCCCGCTTGTTGTGAAGGTAATCCCCGGTTTCGCCGGCGTACAGCGCATGCGTGATATCGATTTGCTTCGCGAAACGCCGCCGGTCCTCGTCCGTGGTGAAGAGCGTGTCTATCCCGTCGATCACCAGCTTCGGCAGCCAAAGTCCGCTTCCCGCGTCATCCAGCAAGAACCCGTCGAATACCGGGTTCCCCTGTTGATCCCGATTGGCGCCGGCTTGGTAGTTGACGAGCCGGCCGAGAAAACCTCCGGCCGAGTGGCCGTAGAAATAAGTACGCTTGGGCCTTGAACCGAGCTTCCTGGAGATAAAATTGTGCACCAGCTGGGTCCAGGATGTGATCAGGCCGGCGTGAGAACTCAGGTTGTTCTTGAGCGTGCTTCCGTCCTCGAGCGTCACCACGGCATCGCCCCGGGTCCGGTCCGACGAACGCATCGTGTGCGCAACCGCATAGCCCTTATCGATCATCAGCGTGACGTAACGGTTCACGTTCTGAAGCCGGTTGTATCTGGCGCCCGGCTCACGGGGCACGAGATTGCCGATCGCCCCGTAAGAGCCGGCACCGTGGGCTGTGACATACAGCTTGCCATTCCAATGACGCCGGTCCTCGGGATACAAGATGGTCATCCCATGACCTGTGGAAGCGTCGTATCGCGCGATTCCTCGCGCCCTTGCGCCGATCAACCCTGACTGTGTAAATACGAAGTCCGGTCCGTCAGTGAAATAAATCGATCGAGGGCCCTTCTCCTTGGAGGCCCACCCGTCGGTGGTTCCCGTGAGCCGAATCTCGACGCGCCGGAATTTCTCCCGTTTGACGTTGAATATGACCTCCTCCGAAACAATGAGGCAGCGCTCGATCCCGACGCTTTGACCCAACGCTTGCCTTTTCGGCGGAGCGAACTCGTCACACGAAACAGCATCCTTCCACTTCGCAGCAGGCGGGGATTTTTCCTGCGAGAATCCCGGCCGGGAGAAGGCACAAGTGATCGCAAAAACTATCAGAACGGCTGATCTAAACATCGAACGGCTCCTCCTGCTTTACCCGCCCATCGAGTTCATCGCGCCCGCCCACGCGGTGAAGACGCGGGCTCAATTTCCATTCAACGGAATTTGTTCCATGGCCCGCGCCACACCTTCGCGATAGAGCGCGAACAAATCGAGGGATTCCTGCACCGCGTCGAGCGCGAGCTGTTCCAGCTCACCTCTAGCGTACCGTTCCAAGAACGGCAGAAACATGTCGCTGTGCACCTCGTCCGCCTGGGAATGCGCTACGAAATTCGGCATGTCGCGCCACGGGATTCCCATGTCCTCCGTCCAGCGCCTGGCCATCCGCGTGGAATGGCCGCCGCCGAGGTCCCTCAGCAGGCGGTCGTCGTTGGTCCACTCGGTGACCGTCAGTGCGGCCAACCCTTCGATCCAGCTTTTGGAATGCGTGAGCCACGCCCAGGCGTAAAGGGTCGCCCTCGTCGTCGGGATCGGTTTGGTGTCGAGCACCTGCTCGGCCGTCATACCGAGCCTTTCCGCCTGGCGAACGATCAGGTGCAAATGACCGTAATCGGAGTACTGATCCTTGATCACTTCCCCGTATTCGTGTTGCAAGATGGCCCGCTTCACGGCCATCACCGGGCAGTTGGCCGACACGTGGGCCCAGCAGTCGCGCCGGTGGCGGATGTAAAGCCCGAGCTGGGTAATCATGAGCCGCGCCCGGGCGTTGTTCATCTTGACCGAAAAATAGTGCTCGAGCGCCGGGGAACGCATGTGCGCGCGCACCATTTCCCCGATCTCCTTGCGCCATTCTGCGGCTTGCATTTTTTACCCTCCTCAGCGGTGACCGGACTCTACCACACCGCGGCCGACCGCTACAAAGCGCACCGCGACGCGCGACCGAGGCGCTCTGGCGTTCGCGTCCCACGGAAAGCAGCGTCTTGTACTCTACTGTGGGAGTCATAGAACTTTTGGGTGCCCGGACAGCGACGTTCACCCTGCGGCGGCTGCTCCAAAGGGCGCCTGTAACAGATTGGGCGGCGGGGCACTGTGACGGGCCTGGTAGGCGAGCCTGAATTGTGTGATTCGCAGACATGGTTTCAAACAATGAGAGCCGCTGTTAACTTGGCGGGAGGCACTTGGAACGAGATCTAAAACAGCGGCTCACCTGGGTCGAGCTATTTCAAGAGACCAGAGATGCAGGTCTTGTCTGTAGACGATGCGGCATCTCCAGGCCGACTCTGCGCACGTGGCTGAGGCGATTTAGAGAGGACGGTATCCAGGGTCTGGCGGCTAGGAGCCGACGACCTCACCGGTCTCCAGGACGCAGGGTGCATCGAGATGAAGAAGAGCTTATTTTGGAACTCCGAGTGGATCGCAAGCTGGGGGCACGACGGATTGGGAACGAGCTTCTGCGCCTGCGTGACCTATCCCTTTCCCTGGCAACCAACCACAAGGTTCTCTCTCGCAACCGGGTCAAACCCCTGCAGCGCAGGCGCCGTAAGGAGCGTTATCGCCGTTATGAGCGGCCCATTCCCGGCGAGAGGGTCCAGCTAGACACCTGCAAGATTGCCCTTGGGGTGCTAGCAGTACACGGCCATCGACGATTGCACACGCCATCGGGCCTTAGGGCTCTACCGGCGCCGAACAGCAACCAACACGCTGCTCTTTCTCGATAAACTGCTCGAAGAGATGCCCTTTCCCGTTCAGCGCATTCAGACGGATCGGGGGCGAGAATTCTTTGCTTACGAGGTCCAGGAACGGCTGATGGAGTGGGGCATCAAGTTTCGGCCCATAAGGCCTGGTGCTCCTCACCTAAACGGCAAGGTGGAGCGGTCGCAGAAGACTGACCTTGAGGAGTTTTACGGCTCCGTGGATCTTCATCGGGACGATCTGGGAGAGAAGCTCTCGGAGTGGCAGCACTATTACAACTGCGAACGGCCCCACGGCTCGCTAGGGGGTAAAACCCCTCTCGACAGATACGCGGAGCTTATGGATCGGACGCCGCTTTTGGAAGAGGTGGAGACGATGTACGATTCTGCCAAGGAGAGACTCCAAGTGCAGAACTACAACGTTGATTTAGCCCTTAAAGAGTTTGAAACGATCAGGGTCAATCACACAGTTAAAGCCGGGACCGCCCAATTTGACCCCTTTCATTGAATTTTTCATAGGTGAACCCATAATCTCTCCAATCTCAGGTCCCAGACGGTGTCCGCGGCCGTCAATCTGCTCCACTCTGCGCCGGGTCTGCAACTAATCTGCCACCGCGAACGGTTGCGCCGATGATCAAACCCGCACTGATTAACACGACGTTCTTGATTATGTACTGGCCTTCCAGCGTGGGCGCATAGGGGATATGGGCAAAAACCTCATGTGGGAAAAAGAAAATTGGCGCGAGCGTGCCAAGCAGTTGCAGCCACAGCAGGAATAAGGTTGCCCGCATAAGCACGCCGAAAATAAGCCCCAATCCAATAAGACATTCCCATGCGGCCAAAATCAAAATCGAGACATATCCCGGAATTAGTCCAAACGTGAGCACGCTAATAGTGCGTGTCGCTAAGTCCTGTGCAGGACTGAGACCTGGGAAAAACTTTAGGACACCGAACCAGAAAAAGACAATGCCAAGACTGACACGCAAAAGCGTAATCTGTAAAAGTCAACAGCCGATCTGACAGTCGTCGGTTAAGTCCTCGTCGTCAGCCATTGTTTACTCCTCCCACTCACGCCGCCAACATTTTTTCTTTCGCCAACGGGACACTATCGAGGAACGTTTGCATTGGGGTCTTGC
>DATLYW010000039.1 GCA_035574315.1 Candidatus Zixiibacteriota bacterium | reverse complement strand
GCTTCGACGCGCCGTCCGCCGAGGCCGTCTCCGCCCTGGAGCGGGCGGCGCGGGGCGACGCCCCCGCCGCCCGCAGGGCCGCGGCAGCCGCGCTCGCCCGGATAAAAAAAAGGTCCGCTCCCGCCGGCCGCTGAAGCAGTCGCGGGAGCGGACCTCCCGGTGGACTGAGGGGGACTTCCAGGCCCCGGGCCCGAATCCCCGTCAAAGATCCAACCCAGAGCCTAAGTCTCAGCCACCTCGCAGTCAGAACATTGATCAATCATGTCTGGACCACCTCCTTTCCCTGCTAACGCGGTAGTCTACGGAAGCGGTCCGGAGCTGTCAATGAAAAAAACCGCCGAAGCGGCTTTTCCGCGGAGCGCACGCGGAGATCAGTCAGCCTGAAAGCCGATCAAGCTGATCTGGCGACCGGTTTCTCTGCGCTCGCGCCGGAAGGAAAAGAAATCCTGTGCGGCGCAGCTCGTGCACGGGCCGATTTCATGAACGCGCTGCGGGGGCACGCCGCATTGCTCGAGGATCCCCCGGTTGATGCGGCGCAGGTCGACGAATATGCGCCCCTCGGCGACCCGCGTCGAGCGCTCCGCGACGCCGCCCCAGCGTTCGGCGAGAGGCCGTGAGACGTCTTCCTTGACCTCGTAGCAGCACGCGCCGATCGAGGGGCCCAAGGCTGCCTCGACCGCGCGGGGGCTCACGCCGAAGCGTTGCTCGAGGCGCTCAACGGCTTTCGCCGCGATCCCGGCCAGCGTTCCGCGCCATCCCGCATGCACCGCGGCGACCACCCGCTCGCGCGGCGCAAGCAGCAGGATCGGCACACAATCGGCGGTCAGGACCCCGAGATAGACGTTCGGGAGCGCGCTGATCATACCGTCCGCCTCTCCGGCTTCCTTCAGGGACGCGTCCCGCACCTCGACGATTCCGTCCCCGTGGACCTGCCGCATCACGATCACGCGCCCCGAGTGAATGCCCGCGCTGCGCTTCATGTCGCAGAAATTGTCCGTGACGACGGCCGGGTCGTCCCCCACGCGCATCGAGACGTTCAGGCCCGCGAACGGGCCGCGGCTTCGCCCCCCGCGGCGGCCGAAAAAGCCGTGGATCAGTCCCGGATACCCGCTCCAGGAAGGAACCTTCAGACAGTTGATCTGTGCGCCGTCGTTACGCTCGGTCTCCATGTCGACATTATGGTCGCTTGCGCCGCCGGTCGCAATCCGGCCCGGTCAGGCGACGGCTTGACAATTCGGAGAAGGTTCGACGACAATCGGGCCCAAATCCGCCCGGTCTCGCAATCCGCCATGCAGGATCAGCCCTGGATCACCTGCTACGTCACCGACATGCTGCTGAGCTACATGCGCGAGTCGCTCGGCTGCGAGGAAAAGATCGACTACGGCGCGCTGTTCCGCGACGTCGAGGGCATCGAGACCCCGGCCGACCCGAAGGGATTTCTCGCCGACGTGAGGAACTGGATCCCGCTTTCGGTGCTTCGGGAGCTGGAAGCCCAGTGCGAGCGGATCTCGGGGAAGAAGGACATCACCTATCACGCCGCGAAAGCCTACTTTACGCCGGGGCGAAAGACCCTCCCGTCGCTCTTCGAGATCATCGTGCAGGTTCTCGCCGACGTGCGCTCGGCGCTGCTTTTCGTCAACACCTGGGGGGCGTCGCAAACGAGCTACCTCAGGCTCCAGGGCTTCGAGAAGCCGGGGCCGGACGGCGGACTCTACATGCTGGCCGAATTCGACCGCGGCGCCGAGCCGGCGATCGGCTCGATCAACCTGCTCAGGGGCTTTTGCGAGGGTTTTCCGCGCGTCTACCCTTTCATCGAGGAGATCGAGTGCGCGGAAGAGATCTCGCAGCTCAGCATCGAAAGGATCGTGAGCGAGTTCCCGGAGTTCGCGATGACCCGCCGGGACGACCTCATCGCCGTTCATCGGCGCGGCTCCGACCGCCCGGTGATCGAAGCCCGGCGCGTCCGCCTCGCAACGGAAATCGTGGAGCCGCCCCGGGACTTCCTGGAGCTTCCGCCGGAGACCGCCGTCGTGCCGCCGCGTAACGGACGGATCGAGGTCCTGACTCCCGAATCCCCCTCGCCGCCCGGGCCCGACTCGCCGGCCGCTCGCCTCGCCTATCGGATCGTTACTCCCGGCATCCTCGCCGACGGCCCGCTCACTTACGCCTTCGAGGCCGGCCGGATTTACGGCGCGCCGTATTGCCGCTTTCGAATCACCGTCAAAGAACGGCAGACCGGGCGGCAGGAAGTTTCCATCGACCGGCTGCGGCGCGACGTCTCCAAGCTCCTTTTCGAGCAGCTGCGCCAGACCAAGCAGGCGCACACCCGGATGATCCGGATGAGCATGGAGCGGAGGCAGCTCGCCCTCGAGAACATCCGGCTCAGGCGCGAGGTACAGCAGGAGTACAGCTTCGCCGGACTGATCGCGCAGAGCAAGCGGATGCAGGAGCTTTTCGGGCAGATCCGTTCGGTGGCGGAAACGGACGTGACCGTCCTCATCCAGGGCGAGACGGGAACCGGAAAGGAGCTGATCGCCCGCGCCATTCACTACAACGGCGCGCGCCGGCAGAAGCCGTTCGTCGCGGTCAACTGCGGAGCGCTGTCGCAAACGCTCCTGGAAAGCGAGCTTTTCGGTCACGAGCGCGGCGCCTTCACCGGCGCGGTGGGCCAGAGGAAAGGCATCTTCGAAGCGGCCGACGGCGGCACTCTGTTTCTCGACGAGATCGGCGAGATTCCCCCGAGCACGCAGGTGAAGCTCCTCCGCGTGCTCCAGGACGGCGAGTTCCAGCGCGTCGGGGGAAGCGAGACCCTCAAGGTCGATGTCCGGGTGATCGCCGCGACCAATCAGAATCTCCCGGCGCTCGTGGAGAAGGGGGCCTTTCGCCAGGATCTCTACTACCGTCTCAACGTCTTTCCGCTCTCGGTTCCGCCGTTGCGCGAGCGGCTCGACGACATTCCCCTGCTCGTCTCCCACTTTATCGCCAAAGCCAGAGAGCCGACGCGGAAATCGATCAGCGACGTAACCGCCGCGGCGATGGCCTTGCTGATGTCTTACGACTGGCCGGGCAACGTCCGGGAGCTCGAGAACACCGTCCTGCGCATGATCGTCTCCTGCAAAACCGACATCCTCGACGTCTCGGACATCCCGAGCGAGATCCGCGGGGGTGACATCGGCACCGCCCCCGCATCCGCGCTGCTGAAGGGAATTTCCCGGGAGTCCAGGGAAATGGTGGAAAGACGGGCGATCGAGGAAGCCCTTCGCCGCACAGAGGGTAACGTCACGCAGGCCGCAAAGCTCCTCGGGGTGAGCCGCGCCACGCTGCAAAACAAAATGAAGCTCTACGGACTCCGGCAGCCCAAAGCCTGAAAGCCTTGCGCTCGACTGGTCGCGCGGCGCGGTGCCCAGCTTGTTTGCCACCCGCCGTGGCCGGGTGCCGAGCGCTCTTTACAGCGCTCCGCCGCCGCTTCCGCCCTCGCCTCGATTCCGCTGGTTTCAGAGGTGCTTGCCCCGGAGGGGGCAAACGTACCGGCCTGGCACGGGGGTTGCCACCGGATCGAACAGGCGCCGCCGAGGCCGACCCTCGGTCGCCCGGCGGCGGTTATCGATCGGGCTTACGCCTCGGGAGGGTCTATGCGTGTGTCCATGCCTGTTGTCTGCGTGGTCGGGGCGCTGGCGCTGACGTCATGCGCCGCCACCTTCGAGCCCCGCCTTCAGTCGCTGGAGTCGCTCAAGGGCCGGCTTCCGACGGTGAGGCAGGTGCAGGGCGGCGTCGAGGTGTCTCTGGAGGAATTTTTCACGCCGGGAAAGTCCCGACGCGCGTTCGACGCCGAAGTCGGCGCGGCTGGCGTTCTGCCGCTTCTCGTCCGCGTCGAGAACCACGGGTTGCGATCCTACAGGCTGCGACGCGACCGCGTTGCGGTTTACCGGGGGGACGAGCCATTGCTTCCCCTCGAAGGCCGCCTCGCGGCGGCTCAGGGCGCGGCGCGCGATGCGGTGTGGAACTCGCTGGTGAACACCGCCGCACTCGGCCCGCTGGCCATCTACTGGGGGGTCGCCAGCCTCGCAGCGACCGCCAGCCAGACGCAGGCGGTCAACAGGAAAATCGAGCACCACTTCGAAAGCCTGGAGCTCCAGGACACGCTCGTGAAGCCGGACGAAACCGTCCTGGGTTTCGCCTACTTTTCCCTGCCGCGCGCTACAGGCCCGATCGCGGATCTCCGCGCGGAAATCGTGCTGGAGGAGGAGCCGGCGGAAAACGGCGAGGAGAGGCTGCTGGCTTACCAGCTCGCGCTCCCGCCGCTTTCCGACCGGCCGGGGGGCGTTCCATGAGACCGACCCCACGAAGGGAACGAAGGCTTCACTTTTCGACCCCCCTCGAGCGCCCCCTGCGTATGGCCGGCGCGAGACCGCGCGGTCTCGACGACAGCGTCCCGCGCAACGTCGCGACCCTGCAGCACCTGGTCGTGGAGACAGGTTTCGAGACCGACTCGGCCGAAGACTTCGATGACGAGCCCCGCCGGATCTCGATCGCCCTCCCGTCGCTCGATCTGCGGTGATAGAGCCGCCGCCGGTGCGCCTCGCAACCTTCGCCTCCGTCGGATCGGGTTCCCTGTTTCGCCGGGAAACCTCGACGACAACCCTTGAATCGTCTTTCTTTTTCGCCGGAAAATGGGTAACGATGGAGCCGCAAGCAGCCATGGCGGAGCGCCGATACATCGACATCTTGAGGGACCGGGGGTTCCTCTGCTTTTTCTGGACGCAATTTCTCGGCGCCTTCAACGACAATCTTTTCAAGATGGTGGTCTCCCTGGCCGCCCTCAACATGACGCCTTCGCCGGGAACGCGCGGCCTCTACATCTCGATGATCGGTTTCCTTTTCATTCTTCCTTTCGCGCTCTTTTCCGGCTATGCGGGTCAGCTCGCCGATCGCTACAGCAAGCGCCGGGTCCTGATCGTCGTCAAGTTTTTCGAGATCGCCATCATGGGTCTGGGCCTGCTCGCGTTCCTCGCCGAGCACGTGGAGTGGCTGCTGGCCGTGGTTTTCCTGATGGGGCTGCACTCGACTTTCTTCAGCCCGGCCAAGTACGGGATCCTGCCCGAGATGCTTCCCGAGGAAGACCTCTCGCGCGGCAACGGATTGCTGGAGATGAGCACTTTCCTCGCGATCATCCTCGGCACCTCCCTGGGCGGCCTCATTTACGGCAACTGGCAGGACCGTCTCGGAGCCATCGGCGCCCTCCCGGTGCTGATCGCGGTCGCCGGCACCGCAACGAGCTTCGGCATCACTCGGGTGCCCGCTTCCGGATCGAGCAAGAGCTTTCGGGTCTTTCCCTGGACGGAAATCGTCGACGGAATCCGCCGCCTCTACGGCGACAAGGCGCTCTGGCTGGCCGTTGTCGGCATCTCGTATTTCTGGTTTCTCGGCGCGCTGGTGCAGATGGACATCCTCCTGTTCGGGAAGGAGGTCCTCGCGCTCGACGAATCGCGGATCGGGCTTCTCGGGACGTTTCTCGCCGTGGGCATCGGCGCCGGCAGCCTCGCGGCCGGCCGGCTTTCGGGAGGCCGGATCGAGCTCGGACTGGTGCCTCTCGGCTCGGTGCTGATGGGGCTTTTCCCGATGCTGCTGTTCCTCGCTCCGCCACGCTTCGGCGCCGCCGGCGCTCTCCTGGTCGCGATGGGCTTTTCCGCGGGTCTTTTCATCGTGCCTCTGAACGCCCTCCTCCAGCAACGCAGCGGCAAGGTGGAAAAAGGTCAGCTCATCGCCACCAACAACTTCCTGAACACTCTGGGGGTCCTGGCCGCCGCCGGTTGTCTCTGGCTCCTGAGCGACAGGCTGAGCCTCGGATCGGATCGCGTCATCCTCATCACCGGGGCGCTCACGTTCGCGGCCACCGGCTACGCGCTCTACGTCCTGCCCGATTTCGCGGTGCGCTTCGTTCTCTGGCTCCTCACGCACACCCTTTACCGCATCCGCATCGTCGGTCGCCGCAATGTTCCGACCCACGGCCCCGCCCTGCTGGTCTCCAACCACGTCTCGTTCGTCGACGCGCTGGTGATCGGCGCCTGCATTCCGCGCTTCGTCCGTTTCATGCTGCACCGCGAGTACTACGATATCCGCTGGCTCCAGTGGTTCTTCCGCCTGATGAAGGCGATCCGGGTTTCGGCCGAGCGGCGGCGCGACATCGTCGAGTCGATCGAGCGCGCGCGCAACGAGCTCCTGGCGGGCCGGGTGGTCTGCATTTTCGCCGAAGGAGCGATCAGCCGCACCGGGCGGCTGCTGCCGTTCAAACGGGGCTTCGAGAAGATCGTCGAGGGGACCTCCGTCCCCATCATCCCGGTTCACCTGGATCGGCTCTGGGGGAGCATCTTCAGCTTCAAGGACGGCCGGTTCTTCTGGAAGTGGCCGGGAAAGATCCCCTACGACGTCACGGTTTCCTTCGGGAAGCCGCTTCCCGCGACCGCGACCGCGCCGGAAGTGCGCCAGGCGGTGATGGAGCTCGAGAGCGAAGCGGTCCACCACCGCCGCCGCCCGCACGACCTCCTGCACGCGCGCTTCGTCCGTACCGCGAAACGGCGCTGGTTTTCCTTCTGCATGGCCGATACGACCGGCGTGCGGTTGAGCTACGGCAGGACGCTGGTGGCAAGCCTGCTCCTAGCCCGCTGGCTGCGCCGGCACCGCGCCGCCGAGCCGATGATCGGAATCCTGCTCCCGGCTTCCGTGGCCGGCGCCCTGACGAACATCGCGGCGCACCTCGCCGGCAAGATTCCCGTGAACCTGAACTTCACCGCCGGGCGAGAGGCGCTCGCATCGGCGATCGCGCAATGCAACATCGCCACGATCGTCACCTCGCGCGCGTTCCTCTCCCGGGCCCGGCTCGAGGAGATGCCCGGCATGGTCTTCGTCGAGGAGATCCGAAGAACCTTCGGGCCCGCCTCCCGGGCCGCCGCCTTCCTGGACGCTTTGCTGGTTCCCGCCGCCTGGCGCGCCCGACGCTACGCCGCCCGCCACCGGCCCGGCGACCTCGCCACCGTGATCTTCTCGAGCGGCAGCACCGGGACTCCCAAAGGCGTCATGCTGTCGCACCACAACATCGTTTCGAACATCGAGGGCATTTGCCAGGTGATTCCCTTCAATTCGACCGATCGGATCATGGGGGTGCTTCCCCTGTTTCATTCGTTCGGCTTCACCGGGACGCTCTGGCTCCCTCTGCTGGCGGGATTCGGCGCGGTTTATCATCCCAACCCGACCGACGCGAAGACGATCGGCGAGACGATTCAAAAGTACAAGGCGACGCTCTTCATCAGCACGCCGACCTTCTACGCGAGCTACATCCGCCGTTGCAGCCCCGAGGAGTTCGCGAGCCTGCGCTACGCGATCGCCGGCGCCGAGAAGCTGCGGGAGCACATCGCCCGCGGCTTCAAGGACAAGTTCCGGATCGACCTGCTGGAAGGCTACGGCTGCACCGAGCTGGCTCCGGTGGTCGCCGTCAACATGCCGGACGTGGTTCACGCGGGCCAGCGGCAGATCTCCCACAAGCCCGGCACGGTCGGCCAGCCGATTCCGGGAGTGGCGGTCAAGGTGGTCAGCCCCGACACCGGCGAGAGCCTGCCGCCCGGCTCGGAGGGGCTGCTGCTGGTCAAGGGCGCCAGCCGCATGCTCGGTTACCTCGGACAACCGGAGCTCACGGCGCAGGCGCTGCGCGACGGCTGGTACGTCACCGGGGACATCGCGTCGATCGACCATGACGGGTTCATCCGCATCACGGACCGCGTGTCCCGCTTCAGCAAGATCGGCGGCGAGATGGTTCCGCATGTGAAGATCGAGGAGGCGATCAACGCGATCCTCGGGAGCGCGGCCTGCGTCGTGACCTCGGTCGCGGACGAGCACAGAGGAGAAAGGCTCGTCGCCTTCTATACCCACGGGATCAGCGAAGACGACCTGTGGGAGAAGCTCAACCGCTCCAGCCTGCCCAAGCTGTGGATCCCCAGGCGCGACCACCTCTACCGGGTCGAGTCGATTCCGGTCCTGAGTTCGGGCAAGGTGGACCTCAAGCGGGTTCAAGCCATGGCGCAAGAGACCGCCGGGACGCGCGGCGCCGGCTGAGGAACGCGACGCGGCCCGATGAACGGATCCGGTTCGCTCATCTCCCGCTTGAAGGCGTTCTGGTACATCGGCGCCGAATCCCGGGAGCTCGAGTCGCGTCCCCTCGCCGCCACGATCATGGGCGAGCGGCTCGTGTTCTTCCGCGCCGGCGACGGTTCGCCGAGAGCGCTGCTCGATCGGTGTGCTCACCGGGGCATGGCGCTGTCGCGCGGGAGAGTCCGGCGCGACGGGCTCGAATGTCCGTATCATGGCTGGCGGTACGACGGCGATGGCCGCTGCCTGGAGGTTCCGGCCCTTGCCGACGGCGCGCCGCCGCCCCGCGCGAGCGTCCGGGCCTTTCCCTGCGCCGAGCGCGACGGCTATATCTGGGTCTACATGGGGAATTGTCCGCCGAGCAGCTCTCCTCCGCACCTGGACGGCGCGGGCGAGCCCGGCTGGACCACTTTCAGGATGAAAACCCGTTTTCAGGCGGGAGTGTTGGCCTGTCTGGAAAATTTTCTTGACTGCCCGCACACGGTTTATGTACATCGTGGGTGGTTTCGGAACTCTCGACCCCGACCCGCCAGAGCCCGGGTGGAGCGGTACTCCGACAGGGTTCTGGTGCGCTTTTTCGGCGAGCGCGATCCCCGGAGCGCCGTTTCCCGGCTGTTGTTTCCGCGACGCGCAGAGATGGGCCACACCGATTGCTTCCTGATGCCGGCCACCAGCCGCGTGGAATATTCCTTCGGGCCGAGGCGGCGCTTCATCATCACGTCCCAGTGTACTCCGGTGTCGCCCGACGAAACCGAGGTCTACACTCTGATCGCTTTCCGCTTCGGCGCCGTCGGACCTCTCGTGCGGCTGCTTTTCGAGCCTCTTTCACGCATCATTATCCGCCAGGACGTGGAAATCCTGCGGCTACAAGGCGAGCAAGTCCGCCATTTCGGAGACGGGCCGCTGGTCTCGACTTCCGCTGACGTGTTCGGCCCGGAGATCGTGCGCCTGTGGCAAAGCGCTGTGGAATCCGGCACGGACGCCGGGAAACACGGCGCGCCGCTCGAAACCCGCGATGTTGTCCTCCGTTTCTGACTCGTCGCCCGCGGGGAGGCCGCGGGCCTGGGCGCGGCGCCGCAAGCTCACGGGGCTCGTCCCGATCGCCGCGCTTCTCGCCGGATCGTTGCTGTTCTACTATCGGCAGAACTATGCGGGCCAGATCGGCGGGAAAATGTCCGTCGCCAAGCTCCTCTGGCTGGACTATGCTGTCCTCGCGTGGTTCGTGCTTCCGCTGCTGCTCGTGCTCTCGCCCCGGGTATCGCCCGCGCTGCGGCGGGTCTATGGCGTGCATCTCGCAAGCTTCGCCGCTCGCGGTCTGGCCGAGCTGTGGATGCTCTACGTCGTCGTGTCGTGGATCCCGCCCTACGGCATCGCTCACGACCTCGCGCACGTCGTCCTCGTTACGCTCCTGGCCCGCCGAACGCGGAACGACCCGGCAAGCCTCCGGGGCGCGGTCGACGCGGCGGCCTTCCGGTTCCTGACCTCGCTCCGAGTCGGGCTGTTCTGCGAGATGCTTTTCGCATGGCTCTTTTACCGGGCCACGGGAGGAAAAATCGGCATTTATTTCGCGAGCACGGACCCGGTCTTTTCGACCATCAATGCGCTCACCTGGGCGGCGGTCACGTTTTTGGTTCCCGATCTGCTGCGCACGTTCTGGAGATGCCGGGACGCTCTCTTTCCTCTTCGCCGGGACCGGGCCCCATGAGCTCCAGGAGACTTTCGTCGGAAACCGCGGCCGTGAGCTCGCTGTGCGCGGGCGACGTCGCGGCGCTTTACCGGATCTACGAACGGTGTTACGACGGCTCGGACCCCGCGCGCTTCGAGGCCGATCTGAAGGAGAAGCACTGGGTGATCTTGCTGCGGGATCCGGCGTCGCTCGCCGTGGTCGGCTTCTCGACGCAGACGATCATCGATGTCGAGGTGGACGGGACGCCCGTCCGCGCATTGTTTTCGGGCGACACCGTGATCGATCCGCGCTACTGGGGCACTCAAGAGCTGGTGCGCTCCTGGTGCCGCCTGGCCGGCGAAATCAAGGCGCGCAGGGCGGACCTGCCGCTCTACTGGTTCCTGACCTCCAAAGGCTATCGCACCTACCTTTACCTTCCCTGTTTTTTCCGCACCTTTTATCCCCGGTACGATCGCCCGACGCCGGCGTTCGCGCGCCGCCTGATCCACGTCTTGGGAACGACGCGGTATCCTCGGGAGTTCAACGCCGCGACCGGGCTCGTCGAGCACCGCGGCGACCACGACCGAGTCAAGCAGGCGCTCGATGCGACCCCGCGGCACCTGGCGAACCCTCATGTCCAGTTTTTCGTGCGCCGCAACCCGCGTTACCGGGAGGGAAGCGAGCTCGTCTGCGTTGCCGAGATTTCCCCGGCCAACATGCGCTCCATCGCCCGGCGCGACGTGGAGGCGGCTCTGGCGCGCGCCGCGTCCGCCGCGGCCGAGGGGGAACAGAGATGATCCCGCTTCTGCTGGCGAACTCGCTGTGGCTTTGCTCGGGGGTTGCGGCGGCCCGCGGGCTGCGGCGCGCCTTGCAAACGCCGCTTCGGGCGCAAGAAGACCTCTTGCTGTCCATCCTGCGCGCCAACCAGGACTGCGAGTACGGGAAGCGGCACGGCTTTTCCCGCATCCGTTCCGTCCGCGACTATCAGACCGCGGTTCCCATCGTTTCGTACGGCGATCTCGAGGAAGACATCGACGCGGTCAAAAAGGGCCGGAGCGGCGTTCTCACCAGCGCGCCGGTCGTCGCTTTCGAGAAGACGACCGGTTCGTCGGCCGCGGCGAAATATATCCCGTACACCGCGGCTCTCAAGCGTCAGTTCCGGCGGGCGGTGGCGGCCTGGATGATCGATCTCTACAGCCATCATCCGGCGATGATGATCGGGAAAGCCTACTGGTCCGTGAGCCCCGCCGCGCGGGAGCGCGAAGTCACGCCCGGCGGCTTGCCGGTCGGCTTCGACGACGAAACCGAGTACTTCGGCGGTCGGGACCGCTGGCTGCTGCGGCGGATTCTGGCGGCTCCTCCCGAGCTCCCGGCGATCCCGGACCTTTCGAGCAGCCGCTACGTCACGTTGCGGTTCCTGCTCGAGGAAAAGCGGCTCGCTTTCGTGTCCGTCTGGAACCCGAGCTTTCTCACCTTGCTGATCCGTTATCTTCTCGAGCACGCGGAACGGCTGATCGAGGATGTGAGGCGGGGCCAGCTCACTCCTCCCGTTCCGCTTCCCGATCCGCTTCGAGAAACGCTCTGCCGCAGGCTCCGGGCCAACCCCGAACGGGCCGCGGAGCTCGAGCGAGCCTTCGAACAGCCCGCCCGTCTGGTTCCTTCTCTCGTCTGGCCCGGGCTTGCCGTGGTCAGTTGCTGGACCAGCGCCGGCGCGAAGCTGTTCGTGCCGGAGATGCGGGAGTTTTTTCCGCACGCCGTGATTCAGCCCAAGGGCCTGATCGCCACCGAGGGAGTGGTTTCGATCCCGTTGACGGGGCATGCCGGAGCGGCGCCCGCCCTCACCTCCCATTTTCTCGAATTCATCGACGGCGACCGGCCCGGAGCGACCCCTTTGCTGGCCCACAAGCTGACGCCGGGCAAGACGTACTCCGTCGTGCTGACCACCGGGGGAGGGCTGTACCGCTACCGGCTCGGCGACCGGGTGCAGGTGGTCGGCCGCATCCTCGAGACGCCTCTCGTCGAATTCATCGGCAAGGAAGATCTGGTCTCGGACCTTTGCGGCGAAAAGCTCCACGAGGCCTACGTCCGGAAAATCCTCCGCGAGCTGTTCGAGCAGGTCGGCCTGCGGCCGTCGTTCGCCATGATGGCGCCTGAATGGGGCCGGCCGCCCGGCTACGTCCTTTTCGTCGAAGCGCCCGGGTTCTCCGACCCTCCGATCGAGTCGCTCGGCGCCCGCCTCGAAGCGAGGCTCAAGGACTCGCCGCATTACCGTTACTGCCGGGAGCTGGGACAGCTCGCCCCGGCACGGGCCGTGCTCGTGAGCGGCGGGGCCGCGCGCATCTACCTGGAGCGCTGCCTGACGCTCGGCCAGCGCGCCGGCGATGTCAAGCCGACCGCGCTGCACTGCGCGACGGGCTGGCGGCAATGGTTCCGGCCGGCCGGCGCGGACGTCGTCGCGGGGGAAAATCCATGAGCCGCTTCGCGTTCGAGCTCGCCGGAGCAGAGCACGACCTTTCCCTGAGGCGGTTGTTCGCGGAAACGGAGATGGACGGGGAAATCAAGATCTCGTTTCGCCGCGAGCCGAGCTACTTCCACGCATCACGCGTCCAGGGACCCTTCTATCAAGTCGTCGCGGCGCGCGACACGCTGACGAGCGAAGTGGTCGGCGTCGGCACTCGGGCGGTCCGCCCCGGGTTCCTGAACGGCGCGGTTGCACCCGTCGGTTACTTGGCGGATCTCCGTCTGGCGCCGCCGTACAGGGGCGGCCCGCTGGTCGCCAGAGCCTACCGTCACCTGAACGAGCTCGATCGAGACGGCCGGACCGAGATCTACTTCACGGTGATCGCGGAAGGCAACCGGCACGCGCTGCAAACGCTCGCCGCCGGGCGGGCGGGGATACCGCCCTACCGGGACTTCGGACGCGTGCTGTCGCCCGCCGTCAACCTGCGGCGCCGCAAGCCGGCCGGCCCGGCCGGCGTCGAGATCCGGCGCGGCACTGTGGATCTTCTTCCGGAAATCGTGGACTGTATCAATCGAAATCACCGGCGCAGGCAGTTCGCTCCGTGCTACGCGGTCGCCGATTTTCGCTCGGCGGACGCTGACGAAGCGCCGGCGACGAGAGGATTTCGCGTCGAGGACTTCTATGTGGCGTTGCGGGGCGGAAAGATCCGCGGCGTCCTCGGGAAATGGGACCAGTCCTCTTTCAAGCAAGCGGTCGTGACAGGGTACGCCAAAAGGCTCCTCGCGCTTAGGCCGGCCCTGAACTTTGCCGCCCGATTGACGGGCGGGCCGGTCTATCCGCCCCCGGGAACAGAGCTGCGTTTCTTTCACGCCAGCTTCATCGCGGTCGACGACGACGATCTCGTGGTCTTTGCCGCGCTGCTCAGGCGGTTGTACAACGATCATGTCGGCGCCGGATACGATTATTTCGTCCTCGGGCTGCACGAACGCGACCCGCTGACGGCCGCCCTCCGGGATTACTGCTCGACGCCTTTTGCGGCGCGTCTTTTCGTCGTCTGTTTCGACCAACGCGCTGTGCGGGCGCTGGACCGCAGGGTTCCCTACGTCGAGGCGGCCGCCTTTTAGAGGCCTCGGATGGAGCGCGCCGAGTCGTTCCTTGTGACCGAGCGAACACCGGGCCCTCCCGCGGTGCCGCGTCCCTTGCGCGGCGGCTGGGCTCTTCCCCTGCCGGGCGACCCGCGCATTCCTTTCGCGGCGATCCTGACTTTGTATGCCGTTCTCGGCTGCACGGTTCTCCGCTTCAACCGCACGCCCCTGCAGATCCTGCTCACGGTGGGCGCTTCCTGTCTTTTCGATTCGGCGCTCTGCTACCTGCTGCGGGGCGCGCGCGTGTTTCCGCTCAGCGCTTACATCACCGGCCTTTCGCTCGCCCTGCTCCTCAACTACGCCCACAACAACTACCTTCTCTTCCTCCCGGTTTTCCTGGCCATCGGTTCGAAATACGTCTTTACCTTCGAGGGCCGCCACGTCTACAATCCCTCGATGTTCGGCGTCGCGGTCTCGCTGCTGGCGGGGGGCGACCTGATCACCACCGCTCCCGCCTACCAGTGGGGCGGCACGTGGGCGATGTCGGCCTTCATCGCCACGGCCGCGCTGAGCCTTTTCGTTTTCCGAATCGGCCGCAACCCTCTGATCATCTCGTTCCTCTCCTTCTATCTCGTCCAGATCGCTTTGCGCGCCTATATCATGCGGTGGTACCTCCCTCCGGAGGCTCTCCTGCTGGGCACGCTCACCTCCGCCCCGTTCTTCATATTCGTCTTCTACATGATCACCGACCCGCAAACGTCGCCGGCCGCTCCCCGGCAGCAGATCGGTCTGGCCCTGGCGCTCGTCCTGGTCGACCTCTACCTCCACACGCTGACCAGCCTCTATACGTTCTTCTACGCCGCGTTCATAGTGGCCACCGCGCGCTTCCTCTGGCTGCACTGCCGACGGCTGCGGTCGCGCGGCTGGGGGGCTCTTTTCTCCCGCGCCGTCTTCCGCTGGGCGACGTGGAGACCGCTCGTCACCGTCGGGCTGGCGGGCGCGGCGCTGCTTCTGGCCTACCGCCATCTCGTCCGTCCCGGCATCGCTGCGGGCGCGCCGGCCTTTCTCCTGACGCCCGTCGCCCCGGCCGATTCCGGGATCAGCTCGCGACGCGACGGGGCGCTCCTCGATCGCGCCGACGCCCGTGTCCGCCACGTCGCCAAATGGCTGCTCTCCGCGGGAGCGGCGGCCGCGGTCGCCGACTTCGACAACGACGGCCGGATCGACCTTTTGGTGACCGCTCCGTTCTCCGACCGGCCCGTGGCGCTCTATCGCAACCTGGGCTCGTTCCGTTTCGAGCCCGTCGAGGTTCCAGCGTTCCGCGAGATCGCCGGCGATCCGGCGGCGCGGGGTCTGCTGTCCGGAGGAGTCTTTGCCGACTACGACAACGACGGCGACCAGGACCTTCTGCTCACCGTCTCCTACGGCAAGATCGTGCTGCTGCGGAACCGGTTGGCCGAGACCGGAGAGGCCGGTTTCGAAGACGTCACCCGGGCGGCGGGGATCGATGAGCACGCCGTCAGTATCGCGGCGACGTTCCTGGACTTCGATCGCGACGGCAGGCTCGACCTTTTCATCGCCAACGCCCTCAATCCTTATCTGGAGCGCTACCGGCCGCCTCACCCCCTCAATATCTTCCGACTCCCCGCGCCCGAGTTCCCCGGCGATCGGCGCATGCTTCCGTTCATGCACAGCAGCTGGGACAATGCCGAGAACGGCGGACTGAACGCGCTGTATCGCAATCTCGGGAACGGCCGCTTTCAAAAGATGGATATCCGGGCGCTGGGAATGGCCGAGACGCACTGGAGCCTGGCGGTGGCTTCCGGCGACCTCAACAACGACGGGTGGCCGGACCTTTACGTCGCCAACGACTTCGGACCCGACGACCTCTATCTCAACGAGGGCGGCAAACGCTTTCGCCGCGTCCAGGGAAGACTGTTCGGCAGCATCGGCCGCGACACCTACAAGGGAATGAACGTGTCGCTGGGAGACATCGACCGCAACGGTTTCCTCGATATCTACGTCTCCAATGTTCACGTGCCGCTGCAGGCGGAGGGAAGCTTGCTGTGGATGACCTATCCGTCACGCGACCGCTTCGTTCCCCGTTTCGTGGACGAAGCATGGCAGCGCTCGGCCTTGAACGAGCACCGCTTCGGTTGGGGCGCCGCCCTCGGAGACCTCGACAACGACGGATGGCTCGACATCGTGCAGACGAACGGAATGGTCGACGATTCGCTGGACAAGCGATTCGCGACCTGTCCGGACTACTGGTACGTCAACGAAAAGCTCATGCGCTCCGGCCCGGAGATTCATACGTACGCCGACATGTGGGGGGACCTCCGGGGGCGTTGCATCAACGGCAAAGAGGCCGACCGGATCTACCTGAACCGCGGCAACTACTCGAGGCTGCAGTTCGTCGACATCGCGGAGCGGCTGGGATGGAAGCCCCGGACGCCGTCCCGAGGCGCGCTGCTCGCCGACTTCGACGACGACGGCGCGCTGGACGTTGCGATCACGCGCCTGTACGCGCCGCTGGAGCTCTACCGCAACGCGCTCTACGACGCGAAAAAGCCGTCCGGCCCGGCGGCGCGACCGCGTCACTGGATCGGCTTCCTCCTGGAAGGGGACGGCGTCACGTGCAACCGCGACGCCGTCGGCAGCCGGATCGTCCTCTCCTACACGGAGCGCGGCGCTCCGGCGCGTCAGATCCGGGAGGTTCATGCGGTCAACGCGTTCGCGGCTCAGGGCGAGCGGCGCCAGCACTTCGGGCTCGGAGCCGG
This sequence comes from Candidatus Zixiibacteriota bacterium, assembly GCA_035574315.1. Taxonomy (NCBI): domain Bacteria; kingdom Pseudomonadati; phylum Candidatus Zixiibacteriota; species Candidatus Zixiibacteriota bacterium. The sequence continues at coordinate 44,049 of DATLYW010000039.1, read as the reverse complement.
AGTCGAGAGCGTGGAGGTCTCGATTTCCTGGTGCGGGGCGCCGCCGGTCTCCGTCGGTCCGATGGAGGCCAACCGTTACCATACGATCGTGCAGTCGCGCTGAGAGGTAAGGCAGGAACCGTGGGCGAAATCTTCAACAATCCGGCGGTCGCGGTGCAGAGCTGGTACGTGGTGGCCCGGTCCGCCGAGGTGCGCCCCGGCCGAGCGCTCTCCCGCGAGCTCGCGCGGCGGCGAGTCGCCGTTTATCGCGGGCGCGACGGCAAGGTCCAGGCCCTGGGCGGGCGCTGCCCGCATCTCGGCGCCGACCTGGGGCGCGGCCAGGTGATCGGAGATCGGTTGCAGTGCGTCTTTCACCGCTGGACCTTCGACCGCAGCGGCCGGTGCGTTCACGCCCCGTCGCTGGATGCGATCCCTCCGTCCGCCCGCACCTTCTCCTATCCCACCGACGAGAGGTACGGCGCCGTGTGGATCTTCAACGGCCCGCGCGCGTTGTTCCCCATTCCCTCCTTTTCCCGATGGAGCGACGAGCAGCTGGCCGCGGTCGCGCTCCCGCCGCAGACGATCAACTGTCACCCGCACGTCGTCACCTGCAACGGCCTCGATATCCATCACTTCAAGGCCGTTCACGGGCTGGAGTTCGCCGAAGCGCCCGTGGCCGAGCAGCTCGACCCCTATCGCATCCGCTTGCGCCTGCGGATCCGGTTGCGAGGCCGCAGCTTCTTCCAGATCGCGTTGCGTCGCATCGCCGGTGACGTCGTCGACGTCACGTTCACCACGTGGGGAGGGAACCTGGCGACCCTGGAAGGAAGCGCCGGCCCCGTGCCGCTGTTGGTCCTGTTCACCCACCGCCCCTCGGCGGGCGGTCGAAGCGCCAGTCAAACCTTCCTCTTCGCGCCGAGGCAACGCGGCTGGAGGCGCTGGATCGGAACCGATCTGCTGCTGCTGGGCGCGCTCAGGTTGATCATGGGGAACATCCTCGCAAGAGACCGTGCGCTGCTCGACACGCTGGAATTCCGCAGCAACCTGACTGCCGCCGACGCCGCGCTGGCGACCTTCGTGCTGCAGGTCAACGCGATGCAAGTCTTCGACCCGGAATCCAGCGGCTCGCTGAACGAGCCGGCAGGAGCCGACGACGCGCGCTCCGCTCCCGCGGCCGGGGAGGCGGCTCCATGATCCGATCCCGGGACGTCGTGGACCGGTCGTCGTGTTTCGTCCCCGAGTTCCTGACGCCCCTTTTCTACACGTCGATCTACCGCGACCTCAACGAGGAGCAGCGGCTGTGCTACAACCAGCTGCACGGCTGCTACTGTAACGAGCAGATCATGTTTCTCGAGCGCTGCCTCGCCGAGCCGGCTCTACGCTCGCTCTCGGACCGTCTGCCCGGGCCGCTGCGGGGCTCTCTGCGAACCTTCCTGGCCGAGGAAAAGCGTCATTCGCGGTTGTTTCGGCGGCTCAACCGTCGGTGCTTCCCTGAACTCTACCGGCGGCGCGACTTTCATTTCCTCGCACTGTCGCCCGGGTGGCACCGCGTCGTTCGAGCCGCGGCCCGGCGGCCGTTTTTCTTTTCGCTCGTGATTTGGCTCATGCTCCTGGAAGAAGAGCGCGCGGTGGCCATCGGTCTCGAATACCTGCGCGGCAAAGACCGGCTCGAGCCCAATTTCGTCGCTCTCCACAGGCTCCATGTCGGCGACGAGATCGGACACGTTCACTGGGATCAGCAGATTCTCGACGTCCTGTGGCCGCAAATCCCCGCCTGGAGCCGCCGTCTCAACGCCATCCTGCTCCGGTGGATCGTGGACGAGTTCCTCATCACACCCAAACGGTCCAACTGGCGCGTCGTGCGGGAGCTCGCCGTCCGGTTCCCGGAGCTGCGTTTCCGGCTGCCCGAGATCCGCCGCGCCCTCGCCGCCGTGGGCGCCGACCCGGCCTGGAGGGATGCGCTCCACTCCGGCGCCACCATTCCAAGGACTCTCGACCGCCTGCGCGCCGTACCGGAGATGGACCCGGTCCGGGAGGCATTGCTCGCCCGCTGAGGAGCCATGATGCCGCCCGCAAGGCCCGATTTTCCGATCCCGGTCCGTCTCAACCTCGCCATCCTGGCGGCCCAGCTCGTCGCGCTCCCGGCCTTGTTGTACCTCGCCGGCCAGGTGGAGAACTGGCTTGGCTTGGTCGCGGTCGCCCTGTGCTACGGGATCGCCATGAACTCCGGTTACGCGCTCCTGCACGAGGCGGAGCACAACCTCTTCCATCCAGATCCCCGAATCAACCAGCTCGGGGGGATATTGCTGGCTCTGTTCTTCCCCGCGCCGTTCCACCTGCTCCGCCAGGGGCACCTGGGCCACCACCTGCGCAACCGCTCCGACGACGAAGCCTTCGATTTCTACTTCGAGGGAGAGAACCCCCTATGGAAGCGCCTCCAGTTCTACGGGATCCTGACAGGCCTGTTCTGGCTCGTGATCGCGCTGGGGAATTTCCTGGCCGCGATCAAACCGACGCTCCTGCAGCCGAAGTACGCCTCGTTCGACCGGCCTACGGCCGCTTTCCTGGCCTCGCTCAACCGGAAGTTCGCCCGCTGGATCCGCGGGGAAGCCCTTGCCGCGATCGCCCTGCACGGCGGACTGATCTGGTCGGGCGACATCCCCCTGCTCAACTACGCGCTCGTCCTCTTCGGGTTCGGATTCAGCTGGTCCGCGATGCAGTACGTCCACCACTTCGACACCGTGCGCGACGTCCGGTGGGGCGCCCGCAACCTGCGGACGTTGCGCTGGCTCGACGCGCTGTGGCTCAACCACAACTGGCATCTCAACCACCACATGAGCCCCACCGTGCCCTGGATCTACCTGCCCGGGCTGTACTCGGGCGCGCCCTTCGAGCGAGGCAATCTGCTGACCGCTTATGCCCGGATGTGGCGCGGGCCGACGTTCACCACGGAAAGGATCGAGAATCTCTATGGCGGCGCCGTCATTCGGTAGATCGCGCCCTGTGGCGGCCGGCGAAGCGCTGGCACTCGAGCGCTGGCCGCTCAGCTCGCGCCTCATCCTTCTCGGGCTGAACGTTCTGCCGTTCGCGCACCTCGCTCTCGTCGCCGCCTCGGCGGCCTTCGCCGCCGAGGCTCTCATCTGGCGCGCGGCGGCCGCCGTCGCGACCCTCTATCTGGTTCCGCCCGGGCTCGCTCGCGCGGTGCGGCGCCTGTCGAAAATTCCGGAGGGCCGGATCCCGGTGCCTTCGACCGCGTTTTTCGCGTGGTGGGCCCTGCTGCAGCTACAGATGGTGTTCTGCCGCGCCGGGTTCCTCGAGGAAGCCTTGCGTCTGATCCCCGGAGCTTATTCCGCGTGGTTGCGTCTGTGGGGCGCTCGAATCGGCAGGCTCGCCTTCTGGGCTCCGGGGGTCAGCGTGCTGGACCGGCCGTTCGTGTCGGTGGGAGACGACGTCGTCTTCGGCGCCCGCGTTCAGATCAATCCCCACGTGTTCACGCGTGACCGCTCCGGCCGAACCGAACTTCTTCTCGGGACCGTAAGGATCGGCGACCGCGCGACGGTCGGCGGCTATTCGCTGCTCACCGCCGGCTCCGCGATCGCCGCCGGCGAGAGCCCGCCCGCCCTGCTGGTGCTCCCCCCGTTCTCGATCTGGAAAGACGGCCGCCGGGTGAAAAGCGGGACCGCCGGCGGCGTCCGGCCACGGCCCGCGCCCTGCTCGGAAGATCCATCGTGACACGGATCGACCGGATTCGAAAGCACCTGGGCTGCAAGCTGGCCCTGGCTCTGGGGCTCAATCTCTGGGCGCTCGTTCCCTACTATGCCCTGCAGCACCATACTTTTTTTCCCGTGACTCTGATGCCGGAGACCCCGGTCGATGAATGGATCGGCTTCGACGACCGCGCCCTGTGGCTGTACCTGTCGCTCTTCCTGTTGATGCCGGTGGCGCCTCTTCAAATGACCGACCTCACCCGGCTGCGGCGCTACGCCGTCGGGGTCTGCCTCCTGAGCCTTGCCGCGGACCTGGTGTTCCTCGTGTGGCCGACCGCAGTCCGGCGGCCGGACCCTGGGGCGGCGAGCGCTTTTTACGTTCAGCTGACGCAGGCCGTCTCCCCACGGAACGCCTGTCCTTCGCTCCACGCGGCCATGGCGATCTTTTCGGCTCTGTGCTACGAGCAGACCGCGGCCGACTTCCGGCACCCGGGGTCGTGGCGAATTGCGCTGTGGGCCTGGGCGCTCGCGATTCTCTATGCGACCCTGGCCGTCAAGGAGCACGTCTTGCTCGACGTGCTCGCCGGCAGCCTGCTGGGCTGGGCGGCCTACTGGTTGGCCTTTCGAGCTTCTCCGGCAGCAAAGAATCTCGACCAAGGGAGGACAAAACCATGAACGTGCTGTTGCTGGCCGCCGCCGCGATCATGATCTGCTCGGCCGGGGCGATCGCCGGGACCGACCCGGGCGGCGAAAACGCCGACCGCGCCGCGCTGGCCAAGATCAGGTCCCTCTACGAGGAGGTCGTGAAATCCGACGACCTCACGCGGCTGATGCCCCATCTCGCTCCCGACGTCAGCGCCGTAACTCCGACGGGAGAGGAGGTCAAGACACCGCAGGAGCTGCAGGCCTATTTCAAGAAGATCTGGGGCATGATCGGCAAGGGCGGCTCGTACGAAGTAAAGGTCCACCTGACCAGGACGGACCTTTACGGCGACATCGCCGTCTCCCACGGCACGACCGACGAGTTGATCCGCCCGGCGAGCGGCGGGGAATACCGCTTCCCCATGCTCTGGACTGCGGTCAGCCGCAGGGACAGCGACGGGTGGAAGGTCATTCGCCTCCACGGCTCGATTGATCCGCTCGCCAACGTTTTCGTGCAGGCGCAGCTCGAGGCCGTGAAATGGGCTTACGGATCCGGCGGGTTGATCGCGGGTATCGCGCTCGGAATGACGGTTTGTTTCGTCTGGCGCCGCTCACGGAGAAGGGCCTCTTCCGTGGCTTGACCCGGGGTCACGCGTGGAATATAGGAGCCGGTTGACAGCCCAACAAACCGGACAAGGAGCGACGATGAGAGCGTTTTCGACGGGAGCTGCGGGATTGCTGGCGATGTGGTTTTGCCTGTCGCTCGCGAGCGCCGCCGCGGCGCAGGCGCCGGAACGGTTGTACGCGGAGCTGGCGAAGCTCAAGCCGGAGGACCGCCGGAAAAGGCTCGAGGACGGGGCGCGCAAGGAGGGCAAGCTCAATTTCATCCATACGTTCCGCGGCAAGCTCGCGCGCGACCAGGTGCGCCTGTTCGAGAAGCGCTACCCGTTCGTCCGGGTCGAAATGGCCGACATGGGCTCGCAGGACGCCGCCGAGCGGTTCATCGCCGAGGAGACCGCAGGCCGCCATTTGACCGACGCCATCAGCCTCGCGGTTCCCGACATGCCGGTGATCCTCAAGCAAAGGCTGGTGGCGCGCTACCCCACGCCGGAGACCAGGCGAATCCCCAAGACCCACCAGGGGTTCCTCGACAAGGAGGAGCGCTGGGTGCCGTGGTACTGGAGCGAGCACGGCATCTCTTACAACACCAACCTGATCCCGCCGGAAAAGGCGCCGAAAAGCTGGCAGGACCTCTGCAACCCGGCCTACAAGGGACAGGTCTCCTTCGACCCGCCCGAGACCCGCTTCATGGTGGGCCTATACGTCATGATGGGAGAGGAAAAGCTCAAAGCCTGGATGAAGTGCATGGGCGAGAACCAGCCGATCATCCAGCGCGGCCACACGCAGCGGATGAACCTCATGCTCGCCGGCGACCACGCCATCCAGGGCGACAATTTCCTCTACGTCGGCGCGGAAGCCAAGAAAAAAGACCCCAAGACGCCCTACGCGATCGTTTACACGGCTCCCATTCTGGCGTATGCCGGCGCCATGATCATCAACAAGAACGCGCCGAACCCCTACGCCGCGGCTCTCTTCACCGACTGGACGCTCTCCGACGAAAGCCAGAAGTACACGGCCGACGAGTGGCGTGGGCCGCTGATCGGCAGGCACCCCTACCTGCCCGACAACGTCAAGCTCGTGCCGTTCGGCTACGTGAGCGACGACATCGTCGAGCGGCTGCACGGTTACTGGAATCAGTACATCGGCAAGAAGAAATAACCCGGCGGCAAGGACCGGAAACGGGATGAGGCGGATTTCCCTGGACGGCGGCGCGCCGGCGCTGGCGCTGATCGTTCTCGTCCTCGCCTACCAGGTCCTCGTCCCTCTGTCGATGGTGGTCTGGACGAGCCTCAAGGTCCAGCGCCCCGGCGAGCCGGGATTCTTCGAGCTCAGCTTCTCGCTCGCGAACTACGCCCGCGCCTTCGGCTCGCGCGACTTCTGGAGCGCGACGTGGAACACCGCCCGTTTCGCCCTGGCGTCCACGGCGCTCGCCTTCGCCTTCGGGACGTTTCTCGCGTGGGTGGTGCACCGCACGAACACCCCGCTTGCGCGCCTGATCGGGTTGATCACGCTCGGCCGCATCGTCATTCCGGGCATCCTGATCACCGTCGCCTGGATTCTCCTGGCGAGCCCCAACATCGGCCTCCTCAACGCGCTCGCCGCGCCGCTCACCGGGGGCCGCGGGATTTTCAACGTTTATTCCTTCTCGGGGATGGTGTGGGTTCACTCGCTCGAGATGACGCCGCTCGCCTACCTGCTGCTCTCGGCCGCTCTGCAGTCGATGGACCCGCGCCTCGAGGAGGCGTCGGCCGCGGCCGGCGCCGGCCACTGGCGGACGCTGCGGACGATTTCCCTGCCGCTGATCCTGCCGGCGGTCGGCGCCGCCGTCCTTCTGCTGCTGATCTACACGGTGGAAACCTTCGAGGTGCCGCTGCTGCTCGGCGGCCGGGCACGGGTGCGCGTCTACACCACCGAGATCTTCTACAACACCTCCAGAACGCCCACGGACTGGGGGCTGTCAGGGGCTTATTCGGTGGCGATCCTGGCGCTCAGCTCGCTCCTGCTGGCGGGCTACCTCCGGCTGGTGCGCCACGGGGAACGCTACCAGACGGTAACCGGCAAGGACTTCAGGCCCAGGCGGCTCGACCTGGGCCGGCTGCGGTACCTGACCTGCGCGCTGAGCGTCTTTCTGGTTTTCCTCGTTACCGGGCTGCCGTTTCTTGTCATGCTCTACGCCTCTTTTCTCGCACGCTACCAGCCGCCGTCGCTGCAGGCGTTGCGGTCCATGGACCTGAGAAACTACCGCGAGATCCTTTCCGACGCGGCTTACTCCGTCGACCCGTTGTGGAACAGCACGCTGGTAGGGCTGGGCTCGGCCACCGCGGTCATGCTGCTCGTTTCCGCCATGAGCTATTTCGTGCACAAGACCCGGATGCGCGGTCGCAAGCTCATCGACTTCCTCGGCTTCGCGCCGATCGCGATGCCCAGCGTGGTGCTCGGCGCCGCCTTTCTGTGGTTTTATCTTCTCGTGCCCCTGCCGGTGCTGGGTACGCTCACCATCATCGGCCTTGCCTACGTTACCCGGTACATGGCCGTGGCGCTGCGCTTCGTCTCCGCTTCGATGGTGCAGATCCACACCGAGCTCGAGGAAGCCGCAGCCGTCGCCGGCGGCGGCTGGTGGAGCACCTTCCGGCGGATCTATCTGCCGCTGCTCCGCCCGGGTCTCATGGCCGGATGGTTCTGGGTGATGGTGCACGCTTACCGCGAGCTGACCATCGCGCTCATGCTCGCCCGCTCGCGCAATCGCACCGCGGCCGTGGTGATCTACGACCTGTGGGAGAACGGCTCGTTCCAGGAGCTGAGCGCGTTCGGGGTGCTGATCTTCCTCCTGCTCATCGCCCTGGTCTCGACCGGCCAGGCGATCGGGCGGCGCTTCGGCGTCCAGGAGCGGCCTTGAGCCCGCGGCCCGGCGGTCAGCGGGCGGATCGCGTCCAGTACGTGCCGTTCGCCCATTCGATGCGATCGCCGCGAAGCTCCCCGCGCAAGCCGCCCTCCCACGCCGTGGCGAGCACGATCCGATAGGACTCGCGCACGAGCGGCGTCGTCGATCCGCGCTCGTTTCGCGCCTCGAGCCCGCCGCGCACCTGCACGATCTCGCAGCGCCGGTTACGGTCGCCGCCGACGTACCAGGTGCCCACGAGCTGCCTTTCGGAGACGATCGGACCCGCCGTCGTGCAGGCCGCAAGCAACGCGAGCAACGGAATCGCAAACCGCATCCTTACGATGTTTCTCATTCGGATCTCCTCCCTCGGAACCGGGCTCGGGCGAGACGCGGCGAGCCTATCGCCGGCGGGGGCTCGCGTCAACACGGACCCTGGTCGCGCTACGGCCTCAGCGCGCGGCGTCCGGGTCCTTGACACCCCCGGGCCGGCGCGACTAGATTGCCGCTGCGAGCGGCTCGATCCGGTCCGCCGCGGAGGTTCTCATGACGGCCAAGCTCCCCGCCTTTGACTCGCCCGAGCTCGACCCGCTCAAGGAAAAGCTGGTGACCGCCTGCCGCATCCTCGATCGTGAAGGGATCACGGACGGCTACGGCCACGTGAGCGTGCGCGTGCCCGGGGCCGACGCGTTCCTCACCATCGCCAACGTGAGCCCCGGCTGCGCCACCGTCGACCGGCTCGTTCTCCAGGATTTCGAAGGCAACCGGCTCGGAGGCTCCGGCACGCCGCCGAATGAGTGGCCGATTCACGCCTGCATTCTCAAGGCGCGCCCCGATGTCGTCAGCGTGGCCCACACCCATTCGAAGTGGAGCACGATCTTCAGCGTGCTGCCGATCAAGCTGAGGCCGCTGCATCATTACGGGAAGTTCCTGCCGCCGGAAGGCCCGCCCGTGTACCAGGGAGCCGGGCTCGTGCGAACCCTGGAACGGGGAGAGGCGCTCGCCAGGGCGCTCGGCAGCGCCCCCGCCGTGCTGATGCGGGCCCACGGCGACGCCGTCGTGGGGGAGTCGATCGAGCAGGTGGTCGAGCGGACGACCCGGCTGGCGCTGCTCGGAGAATGGAATCATCTCGCGCTGCTGCACGGCGAGCCCAGGTACTTGACGAAAGAGGAGCTGGAGGTTTACAACGCGGACCAGCGCTTCCCGATGCGCGGCTGGGAGTATTTCGTGAGCCGGCTGAGCGGCCGGTCGTGACCCGTGCCGTTCCCCTTCGCCGCGACGCGACGCGCGAAACGCGATACGAGGAGGAAGTTTCCATGACCAGCCAGTCTCCCGCCCTCTCGTCGGCGGAATTCGTCGAGCAGCTCAAGCGGGACGTCCAGAAATTCCACAAGCTGCGGATCAATCATCCGTTCGTAAAAGCGGTTTGCTCCGGCAAGGCGACCCTGGACGAGATCCGGCGCTGGGCCGTGCAGGACTACCAGTTCCGCCGCGCCGTGCCGCGCATCGCCATGCTGCGCTACCTCGCCTGCAGCGATCCCGAGATCGCCCGGAAACTGTGGGGCGTGGTCGAGGAAGAAACCCGCGGCCTGGATACCGGCAGCGCCGGCCACAACGAGCTGTTCGTGCGCTTCGCCAGGTCGATCGGGCTGACCGACGAGCAGATCGAGCACGCCGAGCTCCGGCCGGCGACCGCCGCTCACCTCTACTACGTGGAGCTGATCATCCACACCCTGCCCTGGTTCGTGGTGATGGCGATCCAGATCGGCGCCGAGGGAACGTTCAGCCCCGCCGCCGCCGCGCTCGGTCGCGGCTTCATCGAACAGTACAACATGAAGCCCGAGGACGTGCGCTTCTTCACCGTTCACGCCGAGGCCGACGAGGAGCACGGCAACCTCGCGGAGGAGATCGCGCTCCGCTACATCACGTCGCCGCACCTGCAGGCGCTCACGCGCGAGCACACCTTTCGCCGGATGGAGCTTCTCTACGACATCTGGAGCGTCGACTACTGACGCCGCTGCTCGAGGAAAGCGATGGCCAGACTGGAGTTGAGCTTCGTTTCCGCTTACAACGAGCGGGTGCAGCCGCTGATGGACGGCTCCGTGCCGGTCGAGGGCATCGAACTGATCCCGACCTATTCGCCGCCCTCGGAGACCTTCTGGCGCCAGCTCAGGTTCCAGGAGTTCGACGTCGCCGAGATGTCGATGTCCTCCTACCTGATCGCGCGCGCCCGCGGCTTCGACATGACGGCGATTCCGGTCTTTCCCAGCCGGCGCCTTTTCCACACCGAGATCTTCTACCACGTCGACTCGGGCGTCCGCGGTCCGGGCGACCTCGCCGGAAAAAAGGTCGGCGTCGGCGAGTACCAGCAAACCGCCGCGCTGTGGAGCCGGGGCATCCTGGAGCACGACTTCGGCGTATCGCAGTACAAGATTCACTGGTACATGGAGCGAACCGAGGAGCTGAGCCACGGCGGCGCGACCGGCTTCGTTCCGCCGCCGGGGATCTCGTTTCAGAGAATCCCGCCCGAAAAGAGCATGGCCTCGATGCTCGCCGCGGGCGAGCTCGACGCGGCGGCGATCGGCAGCCCCTGGAAGAACACCCCCACGGTCATCGGACGATCCCACAGGATCGCCGGCGCCGGGGGGGACTGGAGCAAGATCAAGCCCCTGTTTCCCGACCGCATGGCGGAGGGCGCCCGGTTTTTCCGGAAATGGGGCTTCCTGCCCGTCAATCACGCCTATGTCATCCGGGGAGAGATCCACCGCAGGCATCCGTGGGCGGCGTTCAATCTCTATACGGCCTTCGTCCGCGCCAAGGAGCACTTCAACGCGAAACTCCTCGATGCCATTCCGACGGCGCTCTTCTTCGGCGCGGAGTACCTGGCGAGAACGCGCGAGATATTCGGCGAGGACCCCTACCCGTACGGCGTCAAGGCCAACCGCGGGATGCTCGAGACCCTCGTCGCCTTTTCTCACGAGCAGGGGCTGATCCCGGAGAGAGTGAGAATCGAGGACCTTTTCGCCCCGAGCACGCTCGACCTGTAACGCGGCGGCCCGGCTGGCTCACCGGCCGTAGAGCGATTTGACGAACCCGCCCTGCTCCAGCTCCTGGAGGTAGGAAACGTCGATCAGGCTCGCGGGCGTCACCGCCTTGGCCTTGGGGTTGCGCGAGGCGATCTCGTCCAGCACGAGCTGGATGCCCGGAAGCGTGGGGTAGGGCACCCTCGGCATCACCTTGACCGCGTAGTGCCGGTAGGTCTCTTCAAGGGCATCGGGCTCGGTGATGCGCGAATACTTGCCGATCACCTTTACCGAGAACTCCTTGTCGGTCTTGAACCGGTGGAGGGCCTCCACGTACGCGCGCAGGTAGCGGCGCAGCACGTTCGGGTTCTCGCGCGCGTAGCCGCGCGTCGTCACCACCCCCGCGCCCTGATAGTCCACGCCGATCGCGCTCAGGTCCGCGAGCATGGAAAAGCCCAGCTTCGCCGCGCGCAGATGCAGCGGCGATGAGAGCATCCCGCCGTCGATCGCGCGCGAGCCCAGTCCCGCCAGCGTCTCCTGGGACCCGCCCATCTGAATCAACGCCACCTCGCGGTCCGGCTGAAGCCCCCAGCGCCCGAGAATGTAGCGCAGCAGGAAATCGTCGGATGTGCCGAAGCGCGTAACGCCGATCCTCCGTCCTTTGAGGTCCTCCGGGCGCCTGATCTCCGGCTTGACCATGATCTTCTGGCCGGGCTTGTGGTTGGGTCCGGCGAGCATCACGAGGTCCGCTCCGGCGAGATTGGACTGGATCACCGCCGGAATGGCGATCTCCGCGATCGGAACCTCCCTCGCCAGCATCGCCTGGACGACCTTCGAGCTTCCCGCCACGTAAATCAGCTCGACGTCCAGACCATGCTTTTCGAACAGCCGCGCCTCCTTGGCGACCCAGACGACGGCCATCGATCCCACGGTGGTCGGGTAAGCGACCTTGAGCCGGTCGGCCCGGGCCGGGAAAGCTCCCTGCAGCGCGGCGGTGATCCAGATCGCAGCCGCGACGAGAAATTTCCGTTCCGGAATTCCGCTCTTCATCTTCTCCTCCTCGCACAGGGGCCCGGGGCGCGCGCGCTCGCCGCCCTCCTCGGCGGCGTGCGCGCCGAGCGGACCGGTCGAGCCGCTCGTCCGCGCTCCACCTCAGGGATGTACGGATTCGAGGAACCAATCGGTGGGTATCTCGCGTCCGACCTTGGCTTCCCGCGCCCGGGCGAGCACCTCGCTGCCGACCGCCGCGAACTGCAGCCCGAGCCCCACGTTGTTGCAGAAGCAAGTGATCGCGTCGTCGCGGGTTCTGCCGGGATGGCGCCCGTTGACCAGGTCCGCGATCGTCGGCAAATCCCAGACCGGCGCATGCTCCCGCGTGAGCGGATGGAGCCATCCGTCGGAGATGTCCGGGATCGTCATGGGATCGACCCCGATCGGGATCTGAAACGGCTTCGCCTCGCGCCAGTGGATGATCAAGGGGTCCGCGCGGCGGTACGCCGTCGCGTCCAGCTCGCAGGGCTTGACGCACGAGACGTGAACGCCGGGCTGCAACCGGTCTCCCGAAAAGACCGCCGAGATCGAGTTGGTGGCGCAGGTGACGATGTCGGCACCGTCGATCGCCGCCTCGACGCTCGCCGCCTCCTCGACCGAGGCGGCGACGCTGCCCCGGTTCTCGTCGACGAAGCGCCGCCGGCTTTCAGGCGTCGGGCTGTAGACCCTGACGACGCCGAGCTCGCGCACCGCGCAGAGCGCCGCCAGGTGCGCGCTGGCCTGCCAGCCGGCTCCCAGCAACGCCATCACCCGGGAGTTTCGGCGGGCGAGATGGCGCGCGGCGATCGCGCTCGCGGCCGCAACCCGCAGCTTCTGCACGTAGCCGTCCGGAAAGATCGCGAGCGGCTCGCCGGTTTCCGTGCTGAACAGCATCACCAGCCCGACGAACCGGTCTCCTCCCGCCGCCGGCAGCTTGTCCTTGCGCACGCCGCCGGCCTTCTCGTACCATTTCACCACGCTGGAATTGAGACGGAGCGCGGCGACCCTGCGGTTCGGAAGCACGCCGCTCATGGTCTTGTACTCGTAGTACTCGCCGGGCTTCGTCGGGCTGAAGACGTCGTAGCGCGGCACGGTCGCCGCCAGGCCGTTGCCGAGATCCCGGTACGCCTGCTCGAGGACCTCGAGGCAGGCGCCCACGGGGAGAAGCTTTTCGATATCTTCGTTGGAAAGGATCAACATCCGGATTTTCCGGCCGTGATTCGTCCGTCCGCACCACTCCTAGAGAATTACCGCGCGCTTGTCAAACCGCCGCGACGCACGCCGCCGGGCTGCTTGTCAGGGGTTGCCGCTTCTTTTAGAATCCGCCTCTTGAAGGCCGCGCGGAACCCGAACGGGAAAGCGCCGGACGTGGAACAGAGGGAGGACGTCGCTTGTATTACTTCGCCTACGGGTCGAACATGAACTGGCCGCAGATGCAGCGCCGCTGCCCCTCGGCGACGTTCGTCAGCGTCGCCCGCCTCCCCGATTACCGTTTCGCGATCACGCGCCGCTCGCGGCTGCGCGGGTGCGGCACCGCCAATATCCTGCGCCAGCCCGGCGCCGAGGTCTGGGGCGTGGTTTACGACGTGGCCGCTCCCGACCTCGTCGTCCTCGACGGTTTCGAGGACGGCTACCGCCGGGAGACCGTCCGCGTCTATTGCCGCGACGACGGCCGCCGCCCGCTCGAAGCTCTCGTTTACGTAGCGGCGGACGAGCCCGACGTGCCGCCGCCGAGCGCGGAATACATCGGCCTGATCGTCGAAGGCGCCGCCCACTGGAAGATACCCCACCCCTACCTCGAGATGCTCCGGGGGCTCGCCGGCGCTTGCGCGGATTGAATCCCGGCCGCACGCCGACTTGTTTCCCTCCCCGATCGCTGATTAAATGCGTGCGGTACCGAAGGGCTCGTCCCGCCGTCTGCCCGCGCCTCGGGCCGGCGTGAAGCTCGGGAGCTGACCGGAAGCAAGCATGGCCTTTTCTGGGACCGAGCTGCGCCGGCGCGCGGCCGCGATTCTGTTCCACCCTCGAGCGCGAAGGCTCCTGATCTGGTGCGTCGCGATCCTCGCGGCGCCCGGTCTCCTCTCTCTTGCGGCGCCGTGGTTGCTGCGCGACAGGATCGCGGCCGAGCTGTCGAGCAGGCTTCACCGGCGGGTGACGATCGAGCAAATCCGCCTGAACCCCTACGCGCTGTCCGTCACGATCCGCGGCCTGGCGGTCCGGGACCGCCAGGACCAGACGACGGCGCTCTCGGTTAGCGAAGCGTACGTCAACCTCGAATCGCTGTCGCTCTTTTATCGCGGTCCGGTCATCAAAGAGCTGCGCGTGGTCGGGCCGTACCTGCACCTGATCCGCAACGAGGATCGCACCTACAACTTCACCGACCTGATCCGCGAGTTCACCCAGGGGCCGCCCGGCCCGCCCCCGCGTTTCTCCCTCAACAACGTCGAGATCGTCGACGGCCGGATCGAGCTCGACGATCTCCCGGAAGGGGTCAAGCACGAGGTCACCGCGCTGAAACTGGGGGTTCCCTTCGTTTCGAGCCTTCCCTACTACGCCGACATCAAGGTCCGGCCGGTCTTTTCGGCGATCGTGAACGGGGCGCCCGTGAAAATCGAGGCCGAGACCAGGCCCTTCGGGGCCTCGCGCGAAAGCACGATCCACCTCGACATCGACAACCTCCAGCCGGCCAAATACCTCGAGTACTCACCCGTCGACCTCGACTTCGGCGTTCCCGCGGGCCGGATCGACGGGCGCCTGACGGTCTCGTTCCGCTCGCCCAGGGGGAAGCCGGCCGCGCTGGTCCTGTCCGGCCGCCTCGATTTTCAGGACTTCGCTGTCCGGGGGAAGGACGGCGCGCCCATCCTGACGCTGCCGAAGCTCGAGGTCGCCATCGACGCGATCGAGGTGTTCGCGCGCAAGGCGGCGCTCAAGGCGGTGCGCGCCAGCGCCCCGGAGCTGCACGTCATCCGCTTCCCCGACGGGCGCCTGAACCTCGCCGCCCTCCTGCCGCGGAGCGAGGCTCCGGCCGAGAAGGGGGAGACGGCAAAAAAAGAAGAGCCGGCCCCCTTTCGCTACTCGGTGGAAGAACTCGCCGTCGAGCGCGGCACCGTTCATCTCGCGGACCGTCGGCCCAAGCTTCCGTTCGAGACAACGATCCAGAACATCCGGCTCGACGTCAAGGGGCTGACGAGCGGGGCCGAGCGAAAGGCGCGGACGGAGCTCTCCTTTCAAACCGCCGCGGGAGAGCAGCTCGCGCACAAGGGGAGCTTACAGCTCGATCCGCTCGCCGCCGACGGCACGCTCGCCGTGACCGGGCTGCGCCTGCCGGCGCTGCGCCCCTACTACGGCGACTTCGCCGCGATCGTGATCGAGCAGGGGCTTCTCGACGTCGCAGGCCGCTTTGCGGTCGTGCTCAAAGGCGGAGCGCTCGACGCCAGGGTCTCCGATCTCGAAGCCACCCTGCGCTCTTTGCGCGTCGAGGCGCCCGGCGAATCGGAGCCGCTCTGGCGGATCCCGCTGCTGTCGATCAAGGACGTGGCGGCCGACCTCGGCGCGAAGAGCCTCGTGATCGGCTCGGTGGAAAGCCGGGACGGCAACGTCTTTTTCTGGAGAGAAGCGGACGGGACCGCGGGATACCCCCGGCTGCTGAAGACGGCAGCGGGCGCCGGGCCCTCGGCGGCCGGCCCCCGGGGCGATGCCGCTGCGTGGAAAGTCGAAACGAAGAGCGTCGCCCTCGACGCGATGCGGCTGATCTTCGAGGACCGCTCGATCACGCCGCGGTCGCGGCTGGTGGTGTCGGACCTCGCCCTTCGCGCTCAGAATCTCTCGACCGCCAGGAACGCGCGGGCGCAGGCGGCTGTTCGCGCGAAGATCAACGAGCGCGGCGGCCTGCGGCTGGCAGGCTCCGCGACCATCGACCCGTTGAACGCCCGCTTCGCCGTCGAGGCGGAAGGGATCGGGCTGTTGCCGCTGCAGCCCTACCTGAACGACCGCGCCAACTTTGTCCTGACGGGCGGACGGCTCGGCACGAAGGGCACGCTTTCCGTCGAAGCCGGCGGAAACGGATCTGCCCGGTTGAGCTACGCCGGCGACGTTCGGGTCGTCGATTTCGGCTCCGTGGAAAAGGACAGCTCGCGCGATCTCGTGCGCTGGGGCTCGCTCGGCCTGAACCGGCTCCGCTTCTCCCTCGAGCCGCTGGAATTCCGCGTCGAGGAGATCGACCTGGCCGATTTTTACGCCCGGCTGATCATCGGCGCCGACGGCAGGACCAACCTGCAAAAGCTCGCCGCGCGCGAAGAGGCGAGCGGCGCGGCGCCCGAGCCGATGCCTCAGGCTGGCCGCAAGCGCGTGACGATCGGCAGGATCGGTCTGAAGTCGGGAACGGTCAACTTCAGCGATTTCTTCATCAAGCCCAACTACAGCGCCAACCTGACGGGCGTCGAAGGAACGATCTCCGAGCTCACGCCCGAGGTCCCCGGAAACCTGGAGCTCCGCGCCAGCCTCGACGACTCCGCGTCCGTCGACATCCGGGGCAGGATCAATCCGCTGGCGGAATCGCTCTACCTGGACATTGCCGCCGACGCGCGGGAGATCGAGCTGAGCCCGCTCTCTCCCTACTCCGGGAAGTACGTGGGGTACGGGATCGAAAAGGGCAAGCTTTCCTTCAAGGTCAAATACCGGCTCGAGAACCGCAAGCTCACCGCCGAGAACCAGCTCATCCTGAACCAGCTGACTTTCGGCGAGAGGATCGAGAGCCCGACCGCGACCAAGCTGCCGGTCCTGCTCGCGGTCGCTCTGTTGAAGGATCGCAACGGCGTAATCGACGTCGATCTGCCGATCGCCGGCTCGCTCGACGATCCGCAGTTCAGCGTCGGCGGGATTATCCTCCGCATCGTGATCAACATCGTCGCCAAGGCCGTGACCGCGCCGTTCGCCCTGCTCGGGGCGGCGTTCGGCGGCGGCGGGGAGGAGCTGAGCGTGATCGAGTTCGATTACGGCCGCGCCGATCTCTCCCCTACCGCCCGGTCGCGCCTCAAGACGATCGCCACCGCGTTGAACAACCGGCCCGCCCTGCGGCTCGAAATCGCCGCCCGGTTCGACCCGATGAACGACCTCGAAGGACTCAAGCGCGTTGCCCTCGAGCGAAAGGTCAGGATCCAGAAGCTCCGCGATCTCGCCGGGCGGGAAGGGGCTCCGAAAAGCGCCGACGAGGTTCGCGTCGACCCGAAGGAGTACCCTCTCTACCTCAAGGCGGCCTACGCCCGGGAGGATTTTCCCAAACCGCGCAACTTGATCGGCCTCGCGCGCGATCTGCCGGTTCCGGAAATGGAGGCTTTGATGCTCAAGCACGAGCGGGTTTCCGGGGATGACCTTCCGGACCTCGCGGCCCGAAGGGCCCGGGCGATCCGCGACTACCTGCTCGGCACCGGGCAGGTAACCCCCGACCGCCTTTTCACCGTCGCCCCGAGGCCCGCCCCGGCCGAGCCCGGCGCCGAGGCCCGCGGCAGCCGGGTCGAGTTCACGCTGAGATAGCGCCATTGCCCTGGCACGCCGGCGAAAATTCCGAGTTGTAGAAGCGCCGCCTTTCGTATAGACTTTTTGGCGTTCGCAGGAGGTCGCTTCATGTCACAGCCAAAAAAATCCGCCAAACCAAAAGTCACCATCATCGCCAGCAAGGGCGCCAATCAAGCCATCAACTACCTTTTGGAAGACCGGGACGAACTGGATTGGCTGGTTGCGATCGGCCGGAACCACAAGGGCGACATCTTCTTCTACGATACCGGCGGAGACATCATCCAGGATCTCGGAGCGCTGGAGTACATCAAGGAGCGGATCCTGAGAGACTATTTCGGCGAGATCGACGACTGACCGCTCGCTTCACTTGACCGCCGGCCGGTTTTTCCTCTAGGGTTCGGCTCATGCGGTTCGGCAGCGTGACCTCGTTCTTCGGCCTCGGCGGGTTGACGGCGGACCGTCGCCGGGCGCTGGGGATTGTTTACGCCACGAGCGTGGCGGTCGTCATGGGCGTGAACTTCCTCCAGCCGGCGCTCCCCGCGATCACCGCGCCGTTCGGCATCAGCGACGCGGCGCTCGGCCTGGTCATGGCGGTTTTCACCGCGCCGGCCATTTTTCTCGCGCCGCTCTTCGGCATGCTCGCCGATCTGTGGGGGCGCCGTCTTCTCCTCGCCGGCGGCCTTCTCGTCTACGGCCTGTCCGGAGCGGCCATGGCGCTGGCGCCGAGCTTTTCCTGGCTTTTGTTCTTCCGCGCCGTCCAGGGCGTCGGCTACAGCGCCGTGATCCCGCTCACGATCGTGCTGATCGGCGATCTGCTCGAGGGCGAAAAGGAGATCGGCGGGCAGGGTCTCAAGGTCTTTCTGGACAGGGTCGGTTACCTGATCCTGCCTCCGCTCGGAGGCGCGCTGGCGGCGATTGCCTGGTACTGGCCTTTCGCCATGTACCTGCTGGCCGTGCCCCTCGGAGCCGCCGCGCTTGCGTGGATGCCGGAGACCAGGGGCGAGAACACGAACGGCGCCAGAGCGTATCTCGGCGACGTCGCCCGCCTCGCTCGCCATCCGCGCCTTCTGATCGCCTTTGCGGCCGGCTTCCTGAGGTTTTTTCTCGACTACGGCTTTCTCACTTACTTTCCCCTGTTCCTCGTTCGCACCCATGGTTTCTCGACCGCGACCGCAGGGTTGCTCTACACGGTCTTCTCCCTTGGGGCGATGGCGACCTCGAGCCAGGCCGGCCGCCTGGCCGCCGGCCGCGACAAGGCTTTTCTGCTCCTTGTGGCGTTCGTGGTGAGCGGCCTGGCGGTGACCTCGGTGCCGTTTCTGCCGGGAGTCCCGCTCGTCGGCGGCGCCCTGTTCTTCTACGGGCTCGCCAACGGCGTCATCTCACCGATGCAAAAGAGTCTCCTCACCCAGAACGCTCCGGTCGAGCTGCGGGGTGGCGTCGTCTCGCTCGACCGCTTGATCCAGCAGATCTCGAAGACGACGGCGACCTCGGCCGTCGGCCTGCTGCTGATCACGGCTGAGCTGCCGACGATCTTCTGGATGCTCGGCTTGCTTTCGCTCGCCGCCGTGGGGCTGATGGCGGCGCTGGTTCCGCGGGCGGGACGGCCGGTGCCCAGCCACGCGGTTCCCTAGACTCCTGGAAACGGCGGCCGGTCAGAAGGCCTTGAATTCCCGGTCCTCCCGGCTCTCGGTTTCAAGCTGGATCGTGGTGTGCTCGATGTTGAAGCGCGCTCTGAGCCTCTGCTCGATCCCGCTGAGGACGCGGTCGAAATCACGGCGCGGATCGACGACGGCGTGGGCGCTCAGGGTCAGCATCCCCGAGGTGACGGCCCACACGTGAAGGTCGTGGACCTTTTCCACCCCCTCGACCTCTTCGATGGTGTGCTGGACTTCCTCGAGGCTGATTCCCTTCGGCACCCACTGCATGAGAATGCTGACCGACTCGCGCACGAGGTTCCAGGACGAATAGAGCACCAGGAGCCCGATCAGGACGCTCACCACGGGGTCCGCCAGATACCAGCCGGTCGTGAGCATGACCGTCCCGGCCACTATCGCGCCGATGGAGCCGACGGCGTCGCTGACGACGTGCAGAAACGCCCCGTGCACGTTGAGGTTCTTCTGCTGCCGGTCGTAGAGAATCCAGGCCGAGGCGAGATTGACCGCGAGACCGAGCGCGGCGACGACGATCATCCCGCGGCTGGCGACCTGCGGCGGCTCGAAGAACCGGTTGTAGGCAGCCGTGAAGATCACGCCGACGATCAACCACAGCGCGAGGCCGTTGAAGAGGGCCGCGACGATCTCCACGCGGTGATAGCCGTAGGTGCTGTTCAACGTGGCCGGCCGCCGGGCGATGTAGAACGCCGCCAGGCTCAGCACGATGGCGCCGATGTCCGAGAGCATGTGGCCGGCGTCGGACAGCAACGCGAGACTGTTGGTCAGGAATCCCGCGATCAGCTCGGTAATGAAGTAGGAGGAGGTGATGGCCAGGGCGAGCTTGAGGCGCCTTGTCTCGACGTGCCGGTGCATGCCTTCGTTCCGTGTAGCCTACTGCACGGCCGTTCGCGGCTCAAGGCCGGAACACGGGCGCGGCCGCTCAGCGGCGCCCGGGTTGCTTGAGCTTCAGGAAATAGAGCCGCCCCGGCCGGTTCATCAATCCCGCCGCGGCGCCCGCCGTTTCTCCGGTCCCGAAATAGAGATCCGCGCGGCGCGGACCGCGGATGGCGCTCCCCGTATCCTGGTTGAGAACGAACCGGGTGGTCGGGCGCCAGCCCTTCAGCTCGCCGGCGGCATCGACCACGGGCACGTCGGTCGCGATGAACGCGAGCGCTCCCTTCGGGAAAAGGCGGCCGTCGGTCGCGATGGACCGCCCCGGCGTCAACGGGAAGTCGAGGCTTCCGAGCGGTCCGTCCTCGACCGCGCGAAAAAAGACGTAGCTCTCGTTGTGAGCCATGATGTCGCGCTGCTCCTCGGGATGCTCGGCGAGGTAGCGCCGCAGCCGCTGCATCGACATCTCCTCGCGCGGGATCCTTCCCGCGTCGGCCAGAAGCCTCCCGATGCTGCGGTAAGGCCGCCCGTTCGAAGCGGCGTAGCTCACGTGCAGTCGCCGGCCGTCGGCGAAGCGCAGGACCCCCGAGCCCTGGACGTGGAGGAAGAAAAGATCGACGGGGTCCTTCACCCAGGCGATCTCGTGACCCCGCAGCCGATCCGATTCCTCGATCTCCCGGCGCGAATAGTACGGCAGGAAGCTCTCGCCCTCGACTCTTCCGGTCACGCGCTCGACCGCGACCTCGGGCGTTGCCGTCACCAGCTCCGCGGTTATGAGATCCGGCGGCCGGCGATACAGCGGAAACCGGTACTCCGGGGTCGCCACCGGGCTGGCGTCGAGGAGCGGCTGGAAGTATCCGGTGAAGAGCACATCCGCTTGTTCCGGGTCGTCGCTCGACGGGATGAACTCGAAGCGCTCGCTCACCCGTTCGAGCCAGCATCCGCCGCAGCGGCTTTCCTCCAGGATCTGGAGAAGCTCCGCGAGGGCCTCGCGCGCCTCCCCCGCGGTGAAGCGCGCCGGCCGCTCGGCGAGGATTTTTTCCCGGGGCTGCCCCTCCAGGTAGCGCATGCTCCGGCGCGCGGCCGCGCGAAGCGAATCCGCGTCGAGATCGTCGGCGACGTCGGGCGGCCGGCTTTGCGCCGGGACCGCCGAAAAGGTACATAAAAGGATGAGGGCCGCGGGGAAGAGCCGGCGGAACGCCGCTCGGATCGGGCCGAGGACATCCCCGTGACGGAAAAGGAAATCCGGAAAGAGGCGGCGCGGGCGCTCGAAGAGCTTCCGGAGGAGTTTCGCAGCCGCCTGCAGAACGTCGAGATCTTCGTCGCGCGAAGGCCCAGCCGACGCCTGTTGCGCTCCGTCGGACTCGATCCCGACACAGACACGCTCTACGGTATTTACGAGGGGACTCCGCTTCCGGAACGGTCCTTCTTCGAGCCGCCGCCACCGCCGGACAGAATCACCCTTTTCTCCGAGCCGCTTCTCTGCGACTTTCCCGATCCCGAGGAGCTCAAGCGTCAGGTCCGAATCACGGTGATTCACGAGATCGCGCACTACTTCGGAATGGACGACGACTGGATCGAGAAGCTCGGATACTAGCCGGTCTTTCCCCCGGTTTCCGGAACCCGGGCTCAGTCGCGGATGTCCTGCAGGAACCATTCCGTCGGGAGATCCCGGCCCACCCCTTTCGCTTTCGCAAGCTGGTACACTCTTCCCGCGCACGCGGCGAACTGGAGCCCCTGGGTTCCCGCGTTGATGAAAAACGTGGTTTGCTCCGGGCCCGTTCGGCCCGGCGTCCGGCCCGCGCGGACGTCCATAAAATACTTGAAAAAGTCGCCGCGGTAGTTGTCCACGGCAGGATTGGGTATGCGGCTTCGCTCCTCCGGCTGACCGGCGATGTAACCCGCGTTGCCGTGGAGACGCACCATTCCCTCCTCCATCACGTCGAAAGTGTTCTTGCCCAGCTTGACCGAGAGATCGCACCGGCGCACGACCCGGGGCCCGACCTCGCAGGCGCGGACGCAGGTGATGTGCGCCCCCGGTTTGAGCCATTGCGGCTCGTCGAAGACGGTGCGCGTCGAGTCGGTGCAGGTGGCGACGATGTCCGCGTCGCGAACCGCCTGCTCCGGAGAGTCGACCGCGATCACCTCGAGATCGAGCTTGCCTCTCATCTCCCTGGCGTAGGCCTCGCGGTGGGCCTTGGTCGGGCTGAAAACCTTGACGCGCTGGAGCCTGCGCACCTCGTGAAACGCTTCGAGATAGGTTCGCGCCATCCCTCCGGAGCCGAAGATGCCCACGACCGACGCGTCCTCGCGCGCAAGGTACTTCACGCCCAGGCCGGCGCAACCTCCCACCCGCATGTGCTGCAGCAGCCCGTCGTTGATGATCGCCAGCGGCTCGCCGTTGCGGATGCTGAACACCATCACCAGCCCGCACCAGGTGCCCGGACGCACGCAGTACTTTTCTTCCGTCGCGCCGTCGGGCCAGTAGACCACGTCGGACTTCATCCGGATCGCGAAGACGCCGATCTTGCGACTCGCGCCTTCCATCGTGCCCCAGCAATAGTAGCCGTCCGGCCGCTCGCACGGCATCCACAGGTCCAGACGCGGGCGGTAGACCGCGTCCCCCTTGAGCAGATCGTCGTAGCCGTCCTCGAGCGCCTCCAGGCAGGCCTTCATGTCGAAGATCTGCTCCACTTCCCGGTTGTTGATCAGCAACATACGGCCTCCCGAAAACCATCCATTACACCAACGGCGCTTCTTTGGGAAGCTCGCGGCCCGCGAGGCCCGGGCTTTGGCGCGCCGCTCGCGATTGACAACTGGCCGGGTTGTCGCAATGATAGGCGAAAATTTTTGCCGCGGAGGGCGAGCCATTGAAGATCCTTCGATTCAACGACGATCGCATCGGCGTCATCAAGGGCGAAGACCGGGTCGTGGACGTCAGCGATGCGGTAAGCTCGCGCAAGGCCAAGGGGCCGCAGCGGGTGATGGAGGAGATCATCGAAGGCTGGCGCAAGTATCGCCGCCGGTTCGAGAAGCTCCTCCAGGAGCGCGACGGCGTGCCGCTCGCCGAGGTCCGGCTGCTCTGCCCGCTGCCGCGGCCGAGCAAGTGCCTGGCGGCGTTCGTCAATTACCTCGATCGGCCCGACCGGACTCCCGAAAGCCTGCCCAACGAGTACTTCTACAAATCGCCCGATCTCGTCGGACCCGACGGGGCGATCGAGCTGGTCGATATTCCTCCCGCGGTGGTCTTTCAACCCGAGGCCGAGCTGGCCTTCGTCGTCGGCCGAACCGCGAAGAACGTGCCGGAATCGCAGGCGCTCGATCACGTCTTCGGGTACGTCCCTTTCTTCGACATCTCGACACGCGGCCTCGTGCGCCGGACGCAATTCATTCCCAAGGGCCAGGATACCCACGCGGCGTGCGGGCCCTGGATCATCACCAAGGACGAGATTCCCGATCCGCACGACGTGATCGTGCGGTCCTGGACGAACGGCGAGCCGCGGCAGAACTACAGCACCAGGCACATGGCGCACAAGATCCCCGATCAGATCGCCTGGCTCACGCGGTTTTTACGGCTCAACCCGGGCGACGTCGTCGCAACCGGAACCTATCACGAGGGGCTGATGCCGATGAACGTCGGCGACACGATCGAGATCGAGTTCCAGAATTTGGGTCGCGCCCGCTTCCGGGTGACGGGGAACAGCCCGCGGAAGGACGTCGCGTGGCTTCCCGGGAAAAGCCAGCCGCAGCCTCCGCCCGGGGGCGGGATGCACCGCGTCTGAGCCGCGAGCGGCGGACTTGCCTTTTCCCGCGGCGGGTCCGCCTTCATCTCCCCTCCGCTTCCCTTTGCATCATTCCCCAGTGCCACCAGAGAACGGCGCGCTGGAGGCGGTCGAACAGCCGGTTCAGCAGGTACCCGACCAGCGCGAGCGCCAGCATGCCGGCGTACATCTG
Organism: Candidatus Zixiibacteriota bacterium; assembly: GCA_035574315.1. Classification (NCBI taxonomy): domain Bacteria; kingdom Pseudomonadati; phylum Candidatus Zixiibacteriota; species Candidatus Zixiibacteriota bacterium. The sequence goes on along the minus strand of DATLYW010000039.1, from coordinate 20,159 downwards.
ATCGATCTTGAAACGGCGCTGCGAGTCCAGGATGAAGTAGCCGATGCCATCCGTGCTCCCGACCATCTCGGAGATCACCACGAGGATCAAGGTGATGGGAAGGCTCACCCTCAGGCCGGTCATGACCTGAGGCAGGCAGGCTGGCAGGATCACCTTCGCCAGCGTCCGCGGCGCGGACAGACCGAACGTCCTCGCGGTGTGGAGAATCACCGGATCGACGTTGCGCGACCCATCGATCGCGTTGAGCAGGATGGGCCAGGCGCACGAGAAAAAGATCACGAAGATCTTCATCGCGCCGCCGAGGCCGAGATAGAGCATCGCCAGCGGGACGACCACCGGAGGCGGAATCGGCCGCAGCATCTCGATGACCACGCCGAGGGCCCGGTAGATCGGCCCGACGCACCCGAGAAGAATGCCCAACGGGATGCAAAAGGCGGCGGCAAGCAGGTAACCGGCGGCCGCCCGCTTCAAGCTGGCCGTCAGCTGAGCCGCGATGTGTCCCGAAGTGACCAGGGACCACGCCGTCTCCAGAACCCTGCTGACCGGCGGAAAGAGCAGCCGGTCGGCCGCCCCCGAGCGCGCCGCCGCCTCCCAGAGCAGCAACAAAGCGCCCAGGAAGACGACGCCGCTCAGCCTCGACTCGCGCCCCACCATCAGACCGCCTCCCGCGCCCCCGCTCCGTGATGCCAGCGCATCACGCGCTTTTCCAGGAGCGCGAATCCCCGGTTCAGCGCATATCCCAGCGCCGCCGTGACGGCGATGCCGGCGTACATGTTGGCATTGCGCAGCGAGCGCTCCTCGTCGAGGATGAAAAAGCCGAGCCCTTTGCCTCCCGCCAGCATTTCCGCCGTCGTCACCAGGATGAGAGCGACGGCGAGGCTGATGCGCAGGCCCGTCATGACGTAGGGCGATGCGGCGGGCACCGCGATCCGGCTCAGGATCCGCCAGCGATTCAACCCGAAGGTCCTCCCGGTCTGGATCAAGGTGGGATCGATGTTCCGCACTCCGTCGATGGTGTTGATCAGGATCGGCCAGGCGCTGGCGTAAACCGTGACGGCCACGATCATCGCGTCGCCGATCCCCAGGGCGAGGATCGCGACGGGAATGATCGCCACCGAAGGCATCGGCCGCAGAAACTCGATCACCGGCTCCATCAGGGAGTGCGCCCAGCGAAAGTAGCCGAGCACGATACCCGCGCTCACCGCGAGCACGGCGGCGAGCAGATAGCCGGCGGCGAGCCTGAGGAGCGTGATCGCCAGATGGCCGGCCGCTTCGCCCGAAAGAACCAGCGCGGCCAGCGCGGAGGCGATCTCGGTCGCCGGCGGGACGTAGAAGGAGAGCTCCGGCCGGGAGCGGCCTGCGGCCTCCCAGGCGAGCACCGCCGCCAGGAACACCAGCCATCCGCTCCAGTTCACCCGCATGACGCCCCTATGCCGGCAATCCCGCGCCGATGCGGCGGTAGATCCTGTTTCTGAGCTCCATGAAGCCCGCCGCGGCGCGCGTGCTCAGCTGGTTGCGCGGTCTCGCGAAGCCGACCTGGATCTCGTCGACGATGCTCGACGGCCGCGGGCCGAGCACCCAGATGCGATCCGAAAGATAAATCGCCTCCTCGATGTCGTGGGTGATGAAGACGATGGTCGTCTTCAGCTCCTGCCAGAGCCGCAGCAGCGTGTCCTCGAGCTCCAGCCGGGTCAGAGCGTCGAGCGAGCCGAACGGCTCGTCCATGAGCAAAACCTCCGGCTCGTAGGCGAGCGCCCGGGCGATGGCGACCCGCTGTTGCATGCCTCCCGAAAGCTGCCAGGGGTAGTGCTTCTCGAAGCCTTTCAGGCCGACCAGCTCCAGCAACGATTCGGCCTTGCGGCCGCGGTCGCGACCCCGGTAGCCCCTGGCTTCGAAACCGAAAAGGACGTTGCCCAGGACGGATCTCCAGGCGAACAGCGATCTGTTGAATTCCTGGAACACGAGGATCAGGTTGGGCGGAGGCCCCCGGACCTCCTGGCCCTTGACCAGCACGCGCCCGGAGGTCGGGGCGATGAGCCCCGCGATCGACATCAACAACGTGGTCTTGCCGCAACCCGACGGGCCGACGAACGACACGAACTCGCCCGGCTCGACGCTGCAGGAGATCTCGCCGATGGCGGGCGTCGTCTTGCCGTCCAATTGCCGGTAGCTTTTCGAGAGCGACTGGATCTCCAGAATCGGCATGAACCGGAAGCGTGACGAAAAAACAGCCGGGGTCCGCCCCTGCCCGGGGACGGCGGTTAGGAGGCGGTCGGGACCTTTTACCCTTTCGGCGCCAGGTCGCTGATCACCTCTTTCGCCTTGAACGGGCGGGCGATGAGCTTGTACTTGTGCGTGAGATCGATCGTGACCTGGAGGTCCTTCTCGGAGATCCCCTTTTCGAAAACCGGCAGCCCGATTTTTCCCGCCAGATCGGCGCGCAACCCCGACCACTTGATCATCGCGGCACGCGCTCCTTCCGGATCGGCACGCATGGCGTCGATCGCCCGGTTGATCGCGCGCACGAACCCCTGGACGGTGCGCCGGTTTCTTTGAATCCACTTCTCGGACGCGAACCATCCGGCGATCAGGAACTTGGGAACCACGTCGCTCCAGGGATGGGCGAGAATGCGCGCGGAGCCCTTTTCCATCGCGGCCGCCACGAAGGGCTCGTGCACGCTCGCCGCGTCCACACGGCCCGCCACCAGCGCCGCTTCCATCTGCGGGAACGGTATCTCGACGAACTTCACTTTCGCCGAGTTGGCGCCGCTCTGATCCACCCAGGCCATCGCCATCAGGTGAACGATGTTGTTCAGCGTGTTGACGGCGACCGTTTTCCCCTCGAGATCCTTCGCGCGGATGATCGGCGATGCCTTCGGGACGATGATCGCGTGCGTGTCGTTGCTCCCCTTGACGTTGGTCGCGCCTCCCGCGACCAGCTTGAAGTCGAAACCTTCGACGTGGGCCTGGTAGAGCGAGATCACGTTGCTCCAGCCGAACTGGAGGTCTCCCGACGTCACCCCCTGCACGATCACCGCGCCGCCCGCCATCGGAACCGTCTCCAGCTCCAGCCCCTCGGACTTGAAGAATCCTTTCTCCACGGCCATGAACAGCGCGGCGTTGTCGACGATCTTCATGTAGCCGAGCTTGCCCTTGAACTGCGCCCATCCGGCTTTCCCGAGCAACGGCAAGCCGGCCAGGCCGGTCAGCGTCGTAAGCACGAACCCGCGGCGCGTGAGCTTCATACCTTCTCTCCTCGCTCCTCCGATTTTCGACGGCGCACCGTCCGATAACGCTTCGAACCAGCGTGATCTTACGTGAACTGCAATCGATTTTCCATCGAAAAAAGGGCCCGTCGGCGCCCGGCGCATTGACTTTGAAGGCCGCCGCCGCGATGATGAAGCCGCGACGTGGCGGGCCGGACAGCGAGGGCGGCGTCGAACGCGGCGTCGCGGCCATCGCTCGTTCGGGCCGGCTCTTTTACGGCGCCGGAACGGGTGCCGGTGCGCTTCTGCCGGCGCCGGCCGGCTCCGGCCTCGCCGGGCCGGGCGCTGAAGATGCTGATCGACGCGCACGTTCATCTCGACAAGTACGGGAACGATCTGCCGCGGGCCTTGCAAGAGATCGAAGCCGAGCGCGTCCTCACGATCGCGGTCGCCTCCGACGTCCCGTCGTACCTCGAGACGCGGCGGATCGCCGAGCGCTCCCCTCTCGTCGTTCCCGGCTTCGGCATCCACCCCGCGCGGGCGGCGCGGTACGCGGAACGGCTCCGGGAAGCGGCCCCGCTGATCGAGGAAAGCCCTTTGCTGGGAGAGATCGGGCTCGACTTCCACTGGGTTCGCGACGCCGCCACGTACCCGGCCCAGCGCCGCGTGTTCGCCTATTTTCTCGCCGCCGCGCGAGAGCAGCGCAAGGCGGTAAACCTCCACACGAAAGGCGCGGAGCGGGAAGTGCTCGATCTCCTGGAGCGCTACAACGTCAGTCGTGCGATCGTCCACTGGTATTCCGGTCCCCTGGACATCCTGCGGGCTCTGGCGGAGCTCGGCGCCTATTTCACCGTCGGCGTCGAGCTGCTCTACTCCGAGACGATCCGGACGGTGGCGCGGCAGATCCCCGACGACCGCCTCCTGCTCGAAACCGACAATCCCGGCGGCCTCAAATGGCTGGTCGGCACCTCCGGCATGCCCCGCCACCTCAAGGAAGTGGCGACAGCGCTCGCGGCCCTCAAGGGAGTCTCCTTCGGCGCGGCGGTCGCCCTGACGCGGCGGAACTTCCTGCGGCTGATCGCGGGCGATCCCTGGCTGGCGCCGGTGGCGCGGTTGATCGAGGGTGAGCCGCCGGGCGAGCCGTGATAGGGTGCGGCGATCCGAATCCGGCGCGACCGCCCTGCGCGCGCGTAAGCCTCGGTCGGCGCGGGCGCCGCGGGGCGCGAAACCGAGAACCCAAGCAGGAGGAGACGGCATGCCAGCTCTCTTGTCGGAACGCTTTATCGCGAGGCTGCTCGATTTGAGCGTGAGTTTCGGGATCGCCGCGGTGCGGATCGTGCTGATCCTCGCCGCCGCCTATTTCGGGCTCAAGCTGCTCCGCTTGCCCCTCAGGCGGATGGAAGCGCTTCTCACCCGCGCCGCCCAGGCTACCGAAACCGTGCCGGGCGCGGGGGCCAAGAGAATCGTGACGCTTACCAGCGTTCTCTGGACGATCATCGTCTGCGTGGTCTGGTTCGTCGCCACCCTGGTGGCGCTCGGCGAGGTCGGGGTCGACGTCGGGCCCATCCTGGCGGGCGCCGGCATCGTCGGCATCGCCGTCGGCTTCGGCGCGCAGCATCTGGTGCGCGATCTCGTCAGCGGCTTCTTCCTGATCCTGGAGAACCAGATCCGCGTCGGCGACGTCGCGATCATCAACGGCACCGGCGGCCTCGTCGAAGCGATCTCGTTCCGCACCGTGGTGCTGCGCGATCTCGCGGGCGTGGTGCACGTCTTTCCCAACGGCTCGATCAACACGCTGGCGAACATGACCAAGGAGTGGTCCGGTTACGTCATCGACGTCGGCGTCGGCTACCGCGAGGATACCGACCGCGTCATCGACGTCATGCAGCGGGTGTCCGAGGAGATGCGGGCCGACCCTCAGTACGGCTCCGCGATGCTCGAGCCGATCGAGATCTTCGGGGTGGACAGCTTCGGGGAATCGGCGGTCACGATCAAGGCGCGCCTCAAAACGCTGCCGCTCCAGCAATTCACCGTCGGGCGCGAATACCGGCGGCGGCTGAAGAAGGCGTTCGACGCCGAAGGCATCGAGATTCCGTATCCGCACCGGGTGGTCCACGTGGCGCAAGCCCCGGAGGCCGTGCGCCCCGGCGCGCCGGCGGGCCGGACGTCGTGAGGCGCTCGGCCCGAGGTCCCTTTCCATTTTCTTCAGACGGTGTAAATTGACGGGAATCGCATGTCGCGCAATCCCTGACCGAAAGACCGTAAGCTTTGTCTGAGAGCCGCTACTCGTTCAATCGGGCGGAGCTGGGGCCGGTGCTCGTCGTGAGCTTCATATCGGCGCTGCGGCTGCTCGGGATTTTCCTGATTCTGCCGATCTTCAGCGCCTACGTCGTGCGTTACCCCTCCGCGACCATCCCGCTGGCGGGCGTCGCCTTCGGCGTCTACGCCCTGTCGCAGTGCCTCTTTCAGGTGCCGCTGGGCTGGGCGAGCGACCGCTGGGGACGGCGGCCCGTGCTGGTCGCGGGTCTGGCGATGTTCGCTGCGGGAAGCCTCGCCTGCGCGCTCGCCCGCGACATCTACGAGCTGATCCTCGCCCGGGCGATCCAGGGCGGCGGGGCCGTCGGTTCGGTGGCCCTCGCCGCGCTGGCGGACCTCACGCGCTCGACGGTCCGCACCCAGGCGTTCACGATCACCGGAATCGCGGTCGGCGGCGCGTTCATGCTCGGCATTCTGGGAGGACCGATCCTTGCCGCCAGGGTCGGCATCGGCGGTCTGTTTTACATCCTGGGCGGTCTCGGCGTTCTCGCAACGATTCTCGCGGCGCTGACGTTTCCCCGTGGCGACTCGAGCATGCGAAAGGAGCGCCCGCTGCCGATCGGTCCGATGCTGGCCGACGCCAGCCTGCGCCGCATCTTCGTCGCGGCGTTCGTTCTTTCGCTCGCCCTCAACATGTTCTTCTTCACTTATCCGCTGAGCTGGACGGATCTGGGCCTCGACCGCTCTCAGCTCTGGAGGGTCTATCTGGTTATCTTCCTTCCCAGCGCGGCCGTGATCTTTCCCTACATGCGGCGAGCCGAAAATCGCGGCACGCTCCGCCTGGCCGCGCTGATCGGCTGGATCGCCGCGACCGGCGGCTACGCGGCCTATCTCTTCGGCGCGCAGTACGACTTCATGCTCTACGTCAGCGGTGCGGCGTTCTTCCTGGGCTACAGCCTCTTTCAACCCATCCTTCCCGCTTTCCTCACGCAGAGAATCCCGGCCCTCGGGCGGGGAACGGCGACCGGGCTGTATACCTTCTTCGGCTTTATCGGCTCGTCCCTGGGCGGCATGCTCGCGGGAGCCCTGATTCGTATCTCTCCCTCGTTACCGGAACTCTTCGGGTTTTTGATCCTGGTCGCCTGGTACTTTTTCGGGCTGCCGGAGCCGCCGGAAAGCGGCAGCTAGCTCCGCCGGCCGCAGCTCGTCGCCGGTTCGTGTTCCCGCGAATTTTCGTTTAAAGTACCCGTGCCGCCGAAAGCCGTTTGACCGCACGAATGCCGAAGCCGCTGGCCCTCCAGTTTCGCCTGAAGCTCCTGCGATGGTACGATCGAACCCGACGCGACCTTCCGTGGCGCCGCACGCGGGACCCGTACGCCGTCTGGATTGCCGAGACCATGCTGCAGCAAACCCAGGTCGCGACCGTGGTGCCGTATTACGAGCGTTTCCTTCGAGTGCTGCCCGATCTCGCCGCGCTCCGTCGCGCCGCGCCCCGCAGGGTCCTGGCTCTCTGGTCCGGCCTGGGCTATTATCGCCGCGCCGAAAATCTCTGCCGGGCGGCCCGGGAAATCGGCCGCCGCTTTGCGGGAAAGCTGCCTTCCGAATACGCAGCGCTCCGCTCCCTGCCCGGCATCGGCGACTACACGGCGGCCGCGATCGCCAGCATCGCCTTCGACCGCCCGATTCCAGCCCTCGACGGCAACGCCCGGCGCGTCCTCGGGCGGGCGCTGCAAATCCGCGGTGAGCGCTCCTTGCGCCGCGCCGCGGGGCGCCTCATTTCGAGGCGCCGCCCGGGGGATTTCAATCAGGCTCTCATGGACCTGGGCGCGACGATCTGCGTGCCGAGCAGGCCGCGTTGCCCGGCGTGCCCGGTTTCGGTCGAGTGTCGCTTCGCCGCCGCGAGAGGTCGTGTGCGCCCGCCGTCTCGTTCCCGTTGTTTCCGGCACGTCACATGGCCTCTGGCGGTGATCCGGCACGACGGCAAATGGCTTCTCCGGCGGCGCGACCGCAAGGGAATCCTTCCCGGCCTCTGGGAGTTTCCGGGCGGGGAAAGATCGGGTCGCGAAACGGTCGCTGAAACTCTGCGCCGTCATCTCTCCGGCCTCGGAGGAGCCCTGCCTTCGTGCCGCCGAATCGGAGCTTTTCGCCACACGATAACCGATCGGCGCATCGTCGCTCCGGTTTTCCTGTTCTCCGCTGGCCCGTCCGATCGATTGGACCCTCCCGACGGCCGCTGGCGCTGGTTCACGCCGCGAAGCCTGCGGCGGGAGGCGATCTCGGCCATGACCGCGAAGGCCGCGGCTCTTGCGACGCGCTATGAAGAGAGTGCTTCTTAAGAGCCTGTTGCTCGCGGCCTTTGCCGCGCTCCTGTTTTACTTCTACGCGTCGCTGCCGGACGTAGCGCCGCTTCGGCGGCAAAACCCCCGGACCACGGCGCTCATGGAGCTGCGCGACCGCGAGTACCGTGAAAAGAAAATCCACAGGCCGCGCCAGCAGATCTGGGTGCCGTACGGCGCGATCTCCGAGCACCTGAAAAAAGCCGTGCTGCTCAGTGAGGACGCGGCGTTCTTCAGTCACAGCGGGGTCGACCTCAACGAGCTGCGCGAGGCGTTCAAAAAGGATTGGGAGACGTTGAGCTTCAGGCGGGGCGGGAGCACGATCACCATGCAGCTCGCCCGCAATCTCTATCTCAGCCCGTCGAAAAATCCGCTGCGCAAGGCCAGGGAGATCGTAATCGCCTGGCGGCTCGAGCGCGCGCTTTCCAAACGGCGGATCTTCGAGCTCTATCTCAACGTGGTCGAGTGGGGACCGAACGTTTACGGCGCCGAGGCGGCGGCGCACCGTTATTTCGGCAAACCCGCCTCGGCCCTCGACGAAGTCGAGGGCGCGACGCTGGCGGCGCTCTTGCCGAATCCTCGCGAATGGCGCGAGAAAGGGGTTCTCCTTCGGCGCAACCTCATCTTGAGCCGCATGGCGCGCGTCGGGCACATCAGCGAGGCCAGCTACGCCGTTCTGAAAGAAACGCCGTTACTCAAAAAAAACGACGGCTTCTCGCCCGCTTGGCCCGCCGGCACCGCACCCTGAAAGAGACAAGCCGCCCCGCTGAACGGTTTCTATCTGAAAAACGTCTAAAAGGATGAAAGGACGGGGTCCGGACCCATGCTGAAGTCCAATGCGGCGGGATTTGCAGCGACCTTGAGCGAGCTGATCGCGGCGGCCGGAGAGGTTGCCTTCGAATACTCCGACAGCGACAAGGAAGGATACGAGATCGCGCGGCAGGCTTTGATCCAGATCCTCAGGAACGGATCTCGTCTGGGCGACTTCTACGACCCGAACAGCGAGCCGCTCGCAAACCGCTTTCTCCACTGAGCAGGCCTCTCTGCCGCGAGCGTTTACGGTTCCGCGCACGATTGCCCGCCGGGTGCCCGGTACCGATAGCGCTCGCTCTTGCGTCCAGGGGGTGGTTTCTGGTTTTTATATCGGTGTGCGCCCAGGCTACGGCCTCTGGACCGGTCGCTGCGGCAGCCGTAAAATAAGCCCGGACGTCGGGATCCAGGTCCGCTGTCGAGCCTGCGAAGCGAGGGACAATCCCGGAGAGTTGAAGAGGCAGGCACACACGAGGCGTCGTCAAGCGCGGGCTTTGATGGAAGCGTCCTGATCGATACGCGCTCGGAGGCGGCGCACAGGCGCCATCGCGTCCCGCGTCGACCGCAACCGCGAAGTCCGGGCGAAAACCACGCGGGATTGCGCGGCCGACCGCGGCACCCGGGAGGAGAAGCTTGATGCTCATCAAGAAGCCCAGCGATATCCGTCCCTCCGAGATCACCAGCAAGGAGCTTTACCTGAACCGGCGGCAGTTCATTCTCGCCTCATCGGCCGCCGCGGGCAGCTTTCTCGCCGGCGGACGCGCGACGGCCGGGCAAAAGCTCCCCGATCTAAGAAAGAGCCCTTACAGCACGAACGAAAAGCAAAACTCGTTCAAGGACATTACCACCTACAACAACTTCTACGAGCTCGGCACCGACAAAGGCGATCCGGCGCGAAACGCGAAGTACCTCACGACGCGGCCCTGGACGGTCGTCGTCGACGGCGAGGTCAGGCAGCCCAGGACCTACGATATCGACGCGCTCATGAAGCTGGCGCCGCTCGAGGAGAGAATCTACCGCATGCGTTGCGTCGAGGCGTGGTCGATGGTCATTCCGTGGGTCGGCTTTCCGCTGAGCGCCCTGATCAAGCAGGTCGAGCCGACGGGCAACGCCAGGTACGTGCAGTTCCTGACGCTTTACGATCCGAAGCGCATGCCCGGGCAGAGGTATCCGGTGCTCCAGTGGCCCTACAGCGAGGGGTTGCGCATGGACGAGGCCATGCACCCCCTGACCATCCTCTCCGTCGGGCTTTACGGCGAGATCCTGCTGCCGCAAAACGGCGCTCCGATCCGCCTCGTGGTGCCGTGGAAATACGGCTTCAAGAGCATCAAGTCGATCGTACGGATCCGTTTCGTGGAGAAGCAGCCGCCGACCGCGTGGAATCTCATGCAGCCGGAGGAGTACGGCTTTTATTCCAACGTCAACCCCGAAGTCGATCACCCGCGCTGGAGCCAGGCGACTGAACGACGGATCGGAGAATTCTTCCGGCGAAAGACCCTCATGTTCAACGGCTACGCCGATCAGGTCGCGCACCTGTACAAAGGAATGGATCTCAAGAAATACTACTAGTTCAATGGTTCAAAGACCGTTGCGCTTTGAACGGCTTGAACGATTTGAACCTTTTGACCGCCGCGCAGCGGCTCGGCACGGCTCGAACTTGAAGCTTTTGAAACCTGCGGTTTTTCTCGCCTGCCTCTTTCCGTTCACGCAACTGCTCTACGATGGCGCGTCGGACAATCTCGGCGTGAACCCGATCGAGGCGATCACCCGTTTCACGGGCTCGTGGGCCTTGATCTTTCTCCTCCTGACGCTGAGCGTCACGCCGCTTCGCAGGATCTCGGGCTGGAACGACCTCGTCAAGCTGCGCCGTATGCTCGGCCTGTTCGCGTTCTTCTACGCCTGCCTGCACTTCGCCACCTTCGTCGTCCTGGATCATTTCTTCGATTTCGAGCGAATCGCCAGAGACGTGGTCAAACGTCCCTACGTGACCGCGGGCTTCATCGGCTTTTCGCTGATGATTCCGCTGGCTGTGACCTCGACCGCCGCCATGGTCCGCCGCCTTGGCCGCCGCTGGCAGCAGCTGCACTACCTGGTGTACGTCTCCGCCGCCGCCGGCGTGATCCATTTCTACTGGCTCGTCAAAGCCGACGTCCGCCGCCCTCTCCGGTACGGCATCGTGCTGGCGTTTCTCCTCGGGTTTCGCCTCGTCTTCCGGTTGCTCGCGGCGCGTCCCGCGCGCCGACGCCCCGCCCCGGCCGCGGAACTCCGTCCCGAGCGCACCACTTCCGCACCCTGAGCCGCGCAGGGCTCTCCTTCGCGTCCCGGGGTTTGGCCTCCGGCAAAAACGGCGCTTGCGGCTTCGGTCTTTTGATGCCCGGTTTCGCTGTGCGCCGATCCGTCACGACCCCTCCCCTGGGTCCGCTGTTTTACGCGAACGGCCTGGTTTGTGATATCCTTTGCCCGGGGTGACAGGATCGAATTCGTGCGGACGTTATTGCGCGCCTCGGAGCCTGTGGGCCGCTGACTCTTCGCCGCGGCGGCCGATCGACACATGAAAGACAAGCTGTCGCGAGTGACGTTGCGGACGAGCCTGTTTTACTGGCTCGTCGCGGTGCTATGGATCCTGCTTTCGGATCGCCTCCTGTTTTCCCTCGTCTCCGACCCGGCTACGCTTTCGATCGCGCAAACCTACAAGGGATGGGCTTTCGTCACCGTGACCGCCGCGCTGCTTTACCTTACATTGCGAAGCCAGCTAAACCGGTGGGCCGCCGAGGCCGAAGCCCGGGAGCGATCGGAGTCCGCGCTGCGCGAAAGCGAGCTGCGCCTGAGCGCGATCACCGAGACGGCGCGGGTTGGCCTCGCCATCATCGACGCGAAGCACAGCTATCTCTACGCGAACCCGGCGTACGCGGCCGCTCTGGGATCCGACGCCGATCGTCTCGTTGGGCAGCCGGTGGCCGCCGCCCTCGGCAACATTTATGAGGAACGGGTGCAGCCGCAACTGCAACGTGCTTTCGGCGGAGAACGAGTCCACTACGAGCTGGCGCTGCCGGAGCCGGGTGCCGCCGGCGTGAAGCGCCATTACGCCGTCTGGTACGAGCCCGGCATGGCCCGAGCCGGGGTCATCGTGGTTGCAGTCACCCTGGACATCACCGAGCGCAAGCTCATCGAGGAAGAAATACGCAAGCTTAACGCCACCTTGGAAGAAGCGGTGGCGGAGCGCACCGCCGAGTTGCGCCGCGCGAAGGAGCGCGCCGAACACTCGGATCGGGTGAAATCGGATTTCCTCGCCAACATGTCCCATGAGCTCCGGACCCCTCTGAACGCGATCATCGGTTTCACCGAGCTGATTCGCGACGAAAAGGCTGGTCCCCTCAACCCCCGACAGCGCGAGTATCTCGACGACATCCTCGCCAGCGGCCGGCACCTGCTCGACCTCATCAACGACATTCTCGACCTCGCCAGGGTCGAAGCGGACCGGCTGGAGTTGAAACCCGAGCCGTTCCCCTTGAAAACCGCCGTCGACCAGGTCTGCGCGATCATGAAGCCCTTCGCCGCGAGAAAACGGGTCACGATCGCGGTTCGACCGGTTCCGGGGCTGGACCGCGTCGTCCTGGATCAGACCCGGTTCAAGCAGATCCTCTACAACCTCGTCTCGAACGCGGTGAAATTCAGCCGCGAAGGTGGCGAAGTGCGGATATCGTGGCAAACCGACGAGGCCGGTGACCTGCGCTTGCAGGTGGAAGATGACGGGATCGGCATCCGGGAGGACGATCTCCCCCGCATCTTCGGCAAATTCGAGCAGCTGGACACCGGCCCCGGGCGCCACTACCAGGGTACGGGCCTCGGCCTCGCGCTCACGAAGAAAATCGTCGAGCTGCAGCGAGGCTCGATCTCGGTTGAAAGCGAATTCGGCAAGGGCAGCAGGTTCACCGTCGTCCTTCCGCTGGCATCGGTTTAGCCCTCGGGAAACATGAACCGGCGCCGCCACGTCGCGTACGAGGCTTCCATCCGGCGCCTCGACGCTTTCCGCAGGCGCTGTTCTCGAAAGGCGAATCGAGGAAAGACCGTTGACTTTCCAGGGGTTTCGTCGATACTTGCCCTTATGGATCCCAGCTCGCTCACGGTCAAGGAGGCCTACGCCGCGCCGATCGGCACGAAGATGACGTTGCGCGGCTGGGTGCGCTCGCGCCGGGACTCCAAAGGCGTGACCTTCGTCGAGCTCAACGACGGCTCGCGCTTCAAGAGCATGCAACTCGTTGCCGAGGGAGGGGTCGTGCCGGAGGAGACGCTCAGGCAGCTCACGACCGGCAGCAGCATTGCAGCCACCGGGACGCTGGTCGCCTCTCCGGCCAGGGGCCAGGCGGTCGAGCTCAAGGTCGAGCGCATCGACCTCTACGGCGGCGCCGACCCCGCGGCTTACCCGCTCCAGAAGAAAGGGCACTCGCTCGAGTTTCTCCGCGAAATCGCGCACCTGCGTGTGCGCAGCAACACGTTCGGCGCCGCCTTCCGCGTGCGCAACGCTCTGAGCTTCGCGATCCACCAGTTTTTCCAGGAACGCGGCTTTCTCTATGTCCAGACACCTATCATCACCACCTCGGATTGCGAAGGCGCGGGCCAGATGTTCGCGGTGACGTCGCTCGATCTCGGCAACCCGCCTCGCGATCAGGAAGGCAGGATCGACTGGCAGCGGGATTTCTTCGGCCGCCCTGCCTATCTCACCGTCAGCGGGCAGCTGGAAGCCGAGATCTTCGCGCTGGCCTTTTCCAAGGTTTACACCTTCGGTCCGACCTTCCGCGCGGAAAACAGCAACACCCCGCGCCACCTGGCCGAGTTCTGGATGGTCGAGCCGGAGATGGCCTTTTGCGATCTCGACGGCGACCGCGCGCTGGCGGAGGAGTTCCTGAAGCATACGATCCGCTACGTCCTGGAGCACTGCCGTGAAGACCTGGAGTTCTTCAACGAGCGGATCGACAACAACGTGCTCGCCACGCTGGAACACGTGGCCGAGTCCCGCTTCGCCCATATCACCTATACCGATGCGATCCGGGAGCTGGAGCGTTCGGGCAGGCAGTGGGAATTCCCCGTCTCATGGGGCGCCGATCTGCAGACGGAGCACGAGCGCTTCCTTTCCGAGGAGGTTTTCAAGAAACCGGTGATCGTCACCGACTATCCCAAGGAAATCAAGGCCTTCTATATGCGTCTCAACGACGACGGCAGGACGGTGCGGGCCATGGACGTGCTTGTGCCCCGGGTCGGCGAGATCATCGGCGGCAGCCAGCGTGAGGAGCGGCACGATGTTTTGAGGCAGCGGCTGCGGGAAAGCGGGCTGGAGGAGAAAGCGTACTGGTGGTACCTCGACCTGCGCCGGTTCGGCTCGGTCCCCCATTCGGGCTTCGGCCTCGGTCTCGAGCGCATGATGATGTATCTGACCGGATTGAAGAACATTCGCGACGTCATCCCCTTTCCCCGTACCCCCGGCAACGCGGATTTTTAACCGCCGACCGCCGCCCCTCCGGGCGATTTCCGGCACGACTTGCCCCCGGATAAGCCGATCCGGCCTCAGCGGGCTTTGTTGAACGCGCCGGTTCCTGCTGTATAATGTTGCATTCCCTGCAGCCGGCGAATTGGCGTGTTTTTTCTGCCCCTTTCCGGGATTGGAGGCGGAGGCGACCGATCGGCGGAAATATCCGGGAATTCAGAGTCTAAAACATCATGCCGTACAGGACCGACGACCTTCGGATCAGAGAGATAAAGGAGCTGTTGCCGCCCGATAAGGTCCTCAGCGACTTCCCGATTACGGAAAACGCGGCGCGCACGGTTTTCGAGACGAGACAGGCGATCCACCGCATCCTGCACGGCGCGGACGACCGCCTTCTGGTCATCATCGGCCCGTGCTCCATCCACGACGTCAAGGCGGCCAAGGAATACGCCTCGAAGCTCCGGGCGGCCAAGGAGCAGCTCGAGGCGGACCTGCTCATCGTGATGCGCGTTTATTTCGAGAAACCGCGCACGACCGTGGGGTGGAAAGGGCTGATCAACGACCCGCACCTCGACGGCAGCTTCCAGATCAACGACGGCCTGCGGATCGCGCGTCAGCTGCTGCTCGATATCAACGAGATGAACCTCCCGGTGGGCTGCGAGTTCCTCGACATGATCACCCCCCAGTACATCGCCGACCTGGTATCGTGGGGGGCGATCGGCGCCCGTACCACCGAGAGCCAGGTTCACCGGGAGCTTGCTTCCGGGCTGTCCTGCCCGGTGGGCTTCAAGAACGGCACCGACGGCAACGTTCGCATCGCTCTGGACGCGATCCGCGCGGCTCAGGCGCCGCACCATTTCCTTTCGGTGACCAAGGCCGGCCGCTCCGCGATCGTCTCCACGATGGGCAACGAGGACTGCCATATCATCCTGCGCGGCGGCCGTCAGCCCAACTACGATCCGGCCAGCGTCGCGGCGGCGGCGAAGAGCCTCGGCGAGGCGGGGATCCCCGCGCGCATCATGATCGACTTCAGCCACGGCAACAGCGGCAAGGACCCGTTGAAACAGATCGATGTCGGGCGCGAGGTCGCGAGCCAGATCGCTGCAGGCGAGGAGCGCATCATCGGCGTGATGATCGAGAGCCACCTCAAGACCGGCCGCCAGGATCTGCTCCCTGGAAAGGAGCTCGTCTACGGGCTCAGCATCACCGATCCTTGCGTAGGGTGGCAGGAGAGCCGGGCGCTTCTCGACGTGCTTGCCGACGCCGTGCGCAAGCGCCGCCTCAAGCTCGCCGCAGAAAACGACAACGAATAAGCGCCCTCCTTTTCAGCGGCGCGAGACGGGCATCGAACCCAAGCTGCCTGGACGGGAGCGGGCCAAGTGAGCATGCCGCGCGTTGCGACGCGGGAAGCCGCGGGCCCGGTCCCGGGACCGTGTCGGGAACGACCTGCTAGAGCTTCGGCAGACCGTCGTTCTGCGGTTCGTACGTGCGGTCCTTCCGGCGGCGCCGCTGCACGCTTTCGTCGACGACCTCGTTGCCGAATCGGGTGCTGCCGATCGCACGATAGTGCCGGGGTTTTCTCCGGGCGTACAAGCCGCGGAGAAATTCACGGTAGGAATCGGTGAAGGGGGCGAGGTAGCCGTCCGGCCGCGCCTCGACGCGCTCCAGCGCGAGCCCCAGTGACGCGGCGCGGTCCTGCATCCACCCGAGCGCGATATCGGACAGGCCGCGATCCGGGTAACCTCCGCCGACGTCGCAGTGCGCGCCCACGAACCATCTCTGCTCCAGCGCCTGCCCGGGAGGGGATTCCGGGTCCCACAGGCAGACGTCATAGTCCTTGCGGTGCTCGTCGATCGCGATCGCCTGGCAGGCGTTTTCCACGATGGCGCTCAGTTTGGTGTCGTGAAATTCGTAAAATTCCATGTTGAACTCCCTGAGGATGTCGAGAGGGATCCCCAAGGCGCCCACGGTATCCCAGACTCCGAGGAACTTGATCGCGATCGGCCGGGAAAACATCGAGCGGAACAACCTCGCCGCAACCGAATCCGGACCGTCGTCGCGCGTCCGGTAAATGCCGTAAGCCACCCCGACCTGGAACCCGAGGTGCTCGGGCCGGATCAAGCCGCAGTTGCGGATCATGCCGACGAGGCTTCTGGCCGTGTAGGCGCCGCGGCTGAAGCCGAGGACGTAGACCTCGTCTCCCTCCTCGTACGCCGTGGCGAGATACCTGTAGCCTTCGATGATGTTCAGCTCCAGGCCGACCCCGAAGGCGCCGCCCACGAACCGGTCGTACCATTCGGTCCCGACTCCCTGATCGTACCATTTCACCTGCCGGACGCCGCGCGCGTCGCGCTCCTGCACCGATTCGAAGAAGCGGCGGACGTTGGTCTCGACCTGCCGGTCCGCGGGCAGATTTTCGTCCGCCGGCTTGCTCCACGTGCCGTCGAAGCAAAGGACGATCCTCTTCATTCCACCCCTCCTGCCCCGGTGTCGCCGGAGCGGCCGCTATTCTACAGCGGTCCGAGCCGGTCGGGTAGCGCTTTGCGGCAGGAGCCGGGACTTGACAAGCACGGCCCCCCGGGTATATTGCCGCACAACAATGGTCCGGCCGCAACCGTCTGGCTTCTCTTGAATCCACGCGTCCGGTTCGCACGGCCGGCGGGAAGGGATCGCTCGTGAACAAGCTCAATCTCGGCTGCATCGGCGCCTTTACTGCTCTGCTCCTGTGGCTCGCATCCCCGGAACGGGCCGGAGCGCAAAGCGACTTCTACAAGGGCAAGCAGATCCGGATCATCGTGGGCCTGAGCACGGGGGGCGGCTACGATCGGGCGGCTCGCCTGGTCGCGCGCCACATCGGCAAATACATCCCGGGAAACCCGGACGTCGTCGTGCAGAACATGCCCGGGGCGGGGTCGGTGACCGCGGCCAACTACGTGTGGAGCGTCGCCAAGCCCGACGGGCTGACGTTGCTTGCGCCGCACAACAACGTCTACCTCAGCCAGCTTTCCGGGCAAAAGGAGGTGCGGTTCGACCTCGTCAAGTTCCAGTGGATCGGGTCGCTCGAGAACGACGACATGACGATCTTCGGCCGTGCCGACGCTCCGTTCAAATCGATCGGCGACATCATCCGCTCGAAGGAGCCGCCGAAGTGCGGGTCCACGGGGGTGGGAAGCTCCGATTACGTGATGTCGAAAATCCTCGAAGAGACCATCGGCGCCAAGGTGACCCACGTCACGGGCTATCCCGGTAGCAGCGAGATCGCCATCGCCCTCGAGCGCGGCGAGGTCGCGTGCATGGGGCTGACGATTTCCACCTACTTCAGCCGCGAGCCCTTTCTCACCTGGCACAAGAACAAGTTCGTCCGTTTCCTCGCACAGAGCGGCCGCAAGCGGGACCAGCGCATCGCCGAGGCGCCGACCGTTTACGAGCTGATGGACGAGTACAAGACGCCGGCGACCAAACGGCGGGTCGCCGAGGCGATGCTCCAGGGCGGGGAATGGGCGCGCCCGTTGATGGCCCCCCCGGCCACGCCGCCGGATCGCGTCGCGGTACTGCGCGCCGCCTACGACAAGGTCGTGAAGGACCCGGACCTGCTGGCGGAAGCCAAGAAGCTGCGCATCGTGGTGACGCCGAACCGCGGGGAAGAGCTGCAGAAAACGGCCAGGGAGGTGCTGTCGCAGCCCCCCGAGGTGATCGAGCAGATCAAGAAACTGTTCGTTCAGTAGAACCGCGATCAGGTCCTGGCGCGATCGAAAGTCCGGGTCGCCGACACCGCCATGACGCGCTCGAATGCGTCCAGCAGGGGCGCCGGGCGGTCGGCCTCGATCAGCAGGGCTCGGTGTTTCGGCTTGAGAAACTCCTGCTCGACGGCGCGATCGAGAAAATCGACCACGCGGTCATAATAGCCCTCCACGTTGAGCAGCCCGCACGGCTTGTGGTGCAGCGCAAGCTGGGCCCAGCTCAGGACCTCGAAGAACTCCTCCATGGTTCCGACGCCTCCGGGCAGGGCGATGAAACCTTCGGAAAGCTCGGCCATGACGGCCTTCCGCTCGTGCATGGAGCCGACGACCCGCAGCTCGGTGAGACCGCCGTGGGCGACCTCGAGATCCATGAAGGCCTCCGGAATCACTCCGATAACCTCCCCGCCTCGCTCCAGCACGGCATCCGCCAGCACTCCCATCAGGCCCACGTTCCCGCCGCCGTACACCAGGCCGTAGCCCCGCCGAACCAGCTCCGCCGCGAGCTCCTGCGCAGCCGCGACGTACTCCGGGCGGGAGCCGCGGCGCGATCCCGCAAACACGCAGATGTTTTTCCTCCCGAGCGCCGAACGCGTTCCGTCGCGATTCACTCGGCGCGTTCCTCCGGCTCCGATTGCGATTCGCGGTTGATATAGTTTTCCATTCTTCCGATCCACGCCAGCGTCACCCAGGTCAGAAGCGTGCTCACCACCGCCAGCCCGACGCGGCCCAGTCCCACCGCAACTCCGACGGCGGCGATCATCCAGATACCGGCGGCGGTCGTCAACCCTTCGACTTCCCGCTTCTCCTCCAGTTTGAGAATCGCTCCCGCTCCGAGAAACCCGATTCCGGTAACCAGCCCCTGAACCACTCGCGACAGCTCCTCGTTGCCCATCCCGTACTCGGCCGGCGCGATCACGAACAGGGCGGCCCCGAGAGCCACCAGCATATGGGTGCGCAACCCTGCCGGCTTTCCTTTGCGCTCCCGCTGCAGGCCCACGATCGCTCCGAGCACCATCGCGAAGATCAGGCGCCCGAGCAGGATGACCGCCCGCTCGCCGTCCGGCAGGCCCGCGTTCAGATCCTGAAAAATATTCTCGAACATCCGGTCAGCATCGCGCCGGCCGCAGGGCGGCGGCAGCGGGGCTCACGCGCCTTCGAGCTGCTTCAGGCGCAGGCGCAGAGCCCGTTCTTCGTTCCAGCGCGTGGTTTCGTCACGCACGACGGCGACGATGACCCTGCTCTCGCTCGCCGGGGGGTCGAGCAGCACGACCGTGAAAGCGATCGAGAGCTGCCGGCCCTCCTTGTGCAGCGCGGGAACACGAAGCACTTCGCTCCCGTAGCGGCTCTTGCCCGTTTCCATGACCCGCCGGTATCCCTCCCAGTGACGGGCTCGAAAACGCTCGGGGATGATGAGGTCGAGCGATTGGCCGAGTGCTTCCTCCGCCGAGTGGCCGAAAACACGTTCCGCGGCGGCGTTCCAGAAGAAGATCTTGCCCCGGGCGTCGGCGCCGACGATCGCGTCGCCCGCCAGTCGGGCGAAATACTCCCAGTCCACGGAGCTCGTGGTCGTGCTCATTGCAGTCGCCTTTCCGGCGACTCATCGCGTGAGACGCGGGAAGGCACAGCGCGCAAGTCTGACCTATAGCCGACCGGCAGAGGATAGGCAAGCCGCACCGGCGAAGGGATATCGCCGACCGGTGGACGATTCAACTGTAGGGTTTCGGCGACAAAGCATGCCCTTACCCGACAAATGGGCTCGCCGGCGGCCGAAAACACTGCGCTGCCTTGAGGGGCACGGGCATTGCTTAACTGGGATGCGGGCGCGTCCGAAAATTCTTCGGAACGGAGGTCACGATGCAGAAGCGATTACTTTCAACGTTCTTCGCGGCGGCGGCGGGAATGGGCTTCGGCGCTGCCGTGGTCCTGGCACAGTCTGCCGGCACCGGGACGAAGGGGCCTGAAGACGTACCTGGAAGCAGCCAGCGCGAGGACAGCTCCATTGGCGGAACTCAAGGCCAGCGCAATCGGGAAGGTCAGACGCCGTCGCCGGGCGCCGCGCGGGAACCGGAGCGCGGCCCGGCCGAGCAGTCCCGCGGCGGGCGCCTGGCCGCAAGCCGGGAAGAAGTCCGGCAGCTCCAGCAGGCGCTCAAGGAAAAAGGCCATGACCCGGGTCCGATCGACGGCGTCATGGGACAGAAAACCCGCGACGCGCTCATGGAGTTTCAACGCTCGAACGGCCTGAGGGCCACCGGAACGCTCGGCGCGGAGACCGCAGCGAAGCTGGAGCTCGGCGGCTCCTCGGCGGGCTCGTCCGACTCGCCCGCCGGAA